>NZ_BAAACZ010000004.1:0-16401 GCF_039521975.1 Alkalibacillus silvisoli
TCGTTGGGCTGTATCTTTAAACGTTTTACCATGAATCGTTTCAAGCCCTATGGCTTGATTGAACTCTTGATTGGCGTTGATAACGATCGACAAGATCGTTGGTTTCGTAAAATCGTTTCCGGCAACTGATATGGTGACATTGATAGCGAGGTTTGCGGTACCAGATCATCGTAGGGCGATTGAATACCCGATTATGTTTAATTTTTTGCCAGCGATAATCATGAACCTTTTGAGTTGTTGTTTGGCATGCAGAACATGGCACGATCTCACGTGGCCGTTCAACGTAGATGTGATAATAGCCATTCTCTTCTCGCGTTTCAGTCACGTGAAAGCTTTCCAATCCAGGTAAGGTCATGTTATGATGCATATACACGCAGCTCCTTTGCTTTGTTTTGGTGGTATAAAACAAGGATAACAAATAAGGAGTTTGCGTGCTTTTTTTGTTTCAACAAACCGCTAAGTTGGTGTCAGGTGAGGAGCGTCGGTGGTGACGCCTGCGGGAACAGCACGCGTCTCGAGACCCCGCAGGCCACGCTTTTCGGCCGAGGAGGCTCGAGCCGTGCCCGCGGCAAGCATCCACCGTAAGCGGATCACCTGACGCCAACGGCCGCTATCATAACCACATCCTAAATTGTGTCTCTACCCCAACAAATATTTTAGAGCCATTCTTCAAGGGATACCACCACATTTAGTATAGAGCCTAAAGACATAAAAAAGCCCTCATAATGAATAATCATTCATGAGGGCTTCTTGGGTAAATGAGTAAGTATAAATTTTGTCTGATCTAGATAAGTGAAACTAAGCCTATGGTTCCGCCTAAAAGGCTAAGCAATCGGCTTAGTTTCTTTATAGTGACCCATAGGGGATTCGAACCCCTGTTACCGCCGTGAAAGGGCGGTGTCTTAACCACTTGACCAATGGGCCGATAATTTAATTAATAGTAGCGGCGGGGGGGATCGAACCCCCGACCTCACGGGTATGAACCGTACGCTCTCGCCAGCTGAGCTACACCGCCATGTAAGATAAATTTCTTTTGAGCACAAAAATTATAGTACAACACGTTGTCTAACATGTCAACATTATTTTTAAGCATTTCTACAGTAAAGTTCGAGGGATAATGTAAGAAACGCTTTAAATCCCCTTTTTTTGTTCACTAACACCGTCATAAATTGTTGTAAAAAAAGATAATAGGAATCGTGTTAACGGAATATAAGTCGAATGATTTTTAGTAACCAACCCTTTATTTTGACAAAGTTTTAGTCATAAATATGTTTGAATTTTCATATAAGGGGTGGTGACGAGAATGGATCGATTATCTAGAGTTACAGATTTAACAGATGGGTCAAGGTTCCAAAGGATTGGCCTATGGAGTCAATCAGTTAAAAGTTCTATTAGTCATTTGCTTTTTAACCGTGGGGTTTTACTTTATATATTGAGTTTCTTTTTAGGGAGAGCAATCGTGTTAACATCAATATCGCCGTTTGCATTAGCATTTTTAGCTACGGCGATCATCGCAAAAAGACAATTTGCTTTTCCGACATTTTTATTTGCTGTTGCTGGGGCAGTAACGGTTAGCTTTTCACATGCTTCTTATGTTTTGTTGTCTGGTTTACTATTGATGATGTTATATAAACAGTGGGTTCGTAAAGTAGAGAAGCGAGTAAAGTGGATGGCAATTGCAACGTTTATTAGTGTTGTTATGGGTCGTTTAATTGTACAAGCTATTTCTAGTTCAATCGTGATTTATGATGTGGCGATTTTCGCACTTGAAGGTTTATTAGCAAGCTTTCTATTAATGGTATTTATTCAATCATACCCGTTCTTAACATTAAAAGCACCGCGCTTAAAGTTAAAAGTTGAGGAAATGGTTTGTTTGGTTATATTATCGACTGCTGTATTGACTGGATTGGTTGGTCTATCTGTCTATGAATTATCATTTGAACAAATTGGTGCGATGTATTTTGTCATCATGACAGCGTTTATTGCAGGTGCGACTGTTGGCTCTGCTGTTGGTGTGATGGTGGGACTTATGCTTAGTTTAGTTAGTGCATTCCATTTGTATCAAGTCAGCTTATTAGCTTTAGCAGGCTTATTAGGTGGGTTAATGAAAGATGTGAATAAGTATGCAGTAACAATTGGTTTATTTGTTTCATCTTTTCTTATTGGAATGTATAACATTGAAGTTATTCCATTTGAGCAATTATTATTACAATCTGTTGTGGCGGCGGGCCTTTTTATGGTGACGCCGAAAGCTTTAACGACAAAGGTTGCTAAATATGTGCCTGGAACTGAAGAAGAAAAAGAAGAAAATGAACAGTATTTACAAAAAGTACGTGATGCTACTGCTAGTAGGGTTGAGCGGTTTTCAGAAATGTTTGAAGCGTTATCTCATAGTTTTGCTTATATTGATACTGATGGAAAACCGTCAGACCCTAGCAGTGATGTAGACGAATACTTGAGCCGAGTAACTGAAAAAACGTGCCAAACCTGTTTGAAAAAGCATTCTTGTTGGGTTAATAACTTTGATAGGACTTATCCGGTCTTACAACAAACGATTTTGGCTATTGAAGAGAATGATACATCGAATGTTAATTTTAATGCTGGTAAGCTAAAAAACTTTTGTGTGAAAACAGATCAAGTCGTTGATCAAATGCGATATGAACTGTCTTACTATAAGGCCAATAAACGTTTAAAGCAACAGGTTAAAGAAAGTCGCAAATTTGTATCAGAGCAATTAAATGGTGTTTCTGAAGTGATGAACAATTTTGCTAAAGAGATGGTCAAAGAGCGAGAAGAGTACTTTTGGCATGAACAGGAAATTCGCCGATTACTGGGTGAATATCATTTTTCATTAGAACATTTAGAGTTATTCTCAATTGATACTGGGAATGTTGATATAGAAATGACGATCTACTTTAATGATTATCGTGGTGAAGGAGAGAAAATTATTGCACCACTACTTTCTGATATGTTGGATGAAACGGTAGTTTTAGAAGAGGAGTCCCCAATAAATGAGCGTAATGGTGATCGGACTTTCACCTTTAGTTCCGTTAAAAATTTTCAATTAACTTCTGGTGTAGCACATGCGGCTAAGAAGGGTAATTTTTTATCTGGGGATAGTTATTTAATGTTAGAGCTAGGGAAGAGTCGTTTTGCTTTAGCAATTAGTGATGGTATGGGTAATGGTGAAAGGGCTTATCTTGAAAGCTCTGAAACGCTTAAATTGCTTAAACAGATTTTACAGTCGGGTATAAATGAGCAAGTCGCCTTGCAATCAATTAATTCTATTTTATCGTTAAGAACTTCAGATGAGATTTATGCGACATTAGATTTAGCTGTAATCGATTTACAAGAGCCATATGTTAACTTTTTGAAGATCGGTGCGATGGTAAGCTACATTAAACGTGGGCATTCTGTTTATCCTGTTGAGTCTGGAAATCTACCAATAGGGATTTTAGAAGAGTTCGAAGTAGACCCTGTGTATGAAGAGTTAAAAGATGGCGACTTACTTGTCTTGGTTAGTGATGGCATTTTAGAATCGATGAATTTTAGTGAAAATAAAGAAGCATGGCTTAAACGTAAGATTCGTGAAATTGAAACAGAAGACCCACAAGCTGTTGCGGACCTTGTGTTAGAAGAGACTATAAGGAGTAATCACGGACAGATTATAGATGATATGACAGTACTTGTAACCAAAGTAGAAAAAAGCAGGCCAAAATGGGCTTCATTTTCTCACGCAGCTTCAATATAAAAAGGTATATTCCCCTTTATTCATGTCAACAATGGTTTTAACAAGTAAGAGGAGGCGTTGGTATGAATAAGGGAACGGTTAGGCAAATTCTATTAATTACAGACGGGTGCTCAAACCAAGGTGAAGACCCAGTAGCAGTTTGTCAAAGAGTGGCACAAGAAGGCATTACTGTTAATGTAATTGGTGTGTTAGAAGACGATCAAACCGAAGATCCTGTTGGTTTAAAAGAAGTCAATGATATTGCAGATGCAGGTCATGGCATTAGTCGAATAGTTTATGCAGATGATCTGTCAGAAACCGTACAAATGGTAACTAAACAAGCCATGAACCAGACAATTCAAGGATATGTGAATAAAGAATTACAACAAATCTTTGGTCAAGAAACTAACGAAGAATCATTACCCCCTGAAACAAGGGGAGAAGTGCAAGAAGTGATGGAGGAATTAGGTGAAACATGTGATTTACAAGTACTCATTCTAGTCGATACGAGTGCTAGTATGCAAAATAAAATGTCTGCAGTTAAAGAGTCTTTAGATGATTTAATCTTAAGTTTAGATGCTCGAGCTGGCTCACATTACTTTTCAATCTATCAATTCCCAACCAGAAAGAAAGTCGTTAAAGAATTGTTGGAGTGGACAGATGATGGAAACCGCTTGTCAAAAATATTTCCAAAGTTCGCAGTAGGTGGTATCACACCGACAGGAGCAGCAATACGAGAAGCGGCGAAAGCGTTTCACGTTAATATGGGCGACGAAGTGATGAGAGGGGCAGCATATGATGTCGTCGATTCAACCTACCGTCAATCTTTATAAGGGTGACAAAATTAAAGGTGTTTGGAATCATCGCCAATACCGAATTGAGCGCCTATTAGGTGAAGGAGCTAGAGGTTCTACTTACTTAGCGTCAATGAATCAAGATTTTGTGGCATTAAAGATTAGTAAGGACCCGGCAGTTATAACTGCTGAATCCAATGTGTTAAGGAAGTTTAAGAAGGCCCAGGGCGTTAAGCTTGGGCCTTCTTTGTTAGACGTGGATGACAGTTATATTATTAACGGCGTCAAGTATAGCTTCTATGTCATGGAGTATGTTCAGGGTAAGACATTGAGTGAGAGTTTAATGAATATGGGACTAGACCAATTAGGAAGGGCTATGTCAGAACTGTTAAAAGCCTTAAATCACCTTCATTTATTAGGGTTTGTTTTTGGTGATTTAAAACCAGAAAATATTATTATAGAAAAACAAACAAATCAAGTTAGGCTAGTTGATGTGGGTGGTGTGACTAAGGTGGGGCGTGCCATCAGAGAATATACATCTTATTATGATCGGGGTTATTGGCGATTAGGTAGTCGGAAAGCTGATGCGAATTATGATTTATTTTCTCTTGCTGTTTGTATGATTCAAGCTGACCCTAACAATCGTTTAAAACGGGCTTCTAAAGACCGAGATCTATTAAAGTTATTATCACAGTGCCAAACGATTTTTCCATACCATTCTATTATTAAGAAAGCATTACTTGGGAAATATTCTAATGCATTGTCCATGAAGCATGAAATTGATTATATAAGAAAACGTATAGTTGATTCACCAGTGACAAGACAGTATTCTAGGACTAAGAAGGTAGAGATTGACCGAGCTGAAGTTATAAGTATTACAACGATTGTTGGATTACATTTGTCGATTCTTTATTTAATAATGTAAGGGCTATAGTCCTTTGATTGAATGACTGAACCATATAATGATACGATGTAAAGGTGATTTAAAAAGCAAACTAAAAGGCGGATTTGCTTATGAAAAATGACGTATTAGGCTTTGTTAAGGAGAATAATTTGTTCAATCAAGGGGACTCTTTATTTCTAGCAGTATCAGGCGGGTCAGATTCCATGGCGATGTTACATTTCTTCGCACAAATACAAGAAACTATGGATTTAAATTTAGTGACTTTAACTGTCGATCATCAATTACGCGGGGGAGAATCGAGAGAGGATACGTTGTTTGTTAAGTCTCAGTCAGAATCACTGTCGATTCCTTGTGAGATTTTATCAGTCGACGTAAGAGAATATCAAGCGAAGTTCCAAGTTGGTGTGCAAGAAGCAGCTAGAAATTTGAGGTATGAAGCGTTTAAACGAATTGTAAAAGACTCAGGTAAGCTAGTGTTAGCACATCATGGTGATGATCAAGTTGAAACAATGTTTATGCAACTTGCTAAAGGCGTGGTGCCTTTTGGAATGAAAACATACAATAATATGCTTGGTATGACTATTATTCGCCCATTTTTATCAGTGACAAAGGACGAATTACTTCATTATATTGAAGAAGAGTCTATTTCATATCGAGAAGATCCCTCTAACAGTGAAGAATCCTATACGAGGAATCGATTTAGACATCACTTATTACCATTTATAAAAAATGAAAATAACAGTATACATATTAGTGCAAACCGTTTACACCATCAACTAGCTGATGATGAAGCGTTTTTGGTTGAAATGGCTCGTAAAGAAATGGAATCAATTAGCCAATTTTGTGAACATAAAGTGACCTTTTCGGTTAATTTATATAGGAATTTACCTCAACCTTTACAAAGAAGAGGCTTTCATCTAATATTAAATTATCTTAGTGTAAACAAAATTAGAAATCATGATTATTTTCCTTCCTTTATTGAGTGGCTCTCATCTAATCAAGCAAATAGTGAGTGGTCTCCTAATGGGGAATGGAAAGCGGTTAAAACTTACGACCAGTGTACGATTACAACCTTCTTAGAAGCTGTAGAACCTTATCATTTTGAACTCAATATAAATGAACATGTTAAACTCCCGAATGGCTGGAAGATTAAGCTTGAGGAAGTGACACAGGAAAATATTGGGGCGGACATGTTTAATGAAGCGATGTATATTTGTGGTACAGAAATGGTTAATTTACCGTTAACGGTTCGTACTCGTCAACCTGGAGATCGAATAAGACCATTAGGATTAAAAGGGCGTAAAAAAGTAAAAGATATATTTATCGATGAAAAAATCGCAAAAACACAAAGGGATTTATGGCCTATAGTCGAAAGTAATCAAGGGGAAATATTTTGGATTCCTTTTATAAGCAAGAGCCATCTTGCTAATCAAATTGGCACTTCAAATTACAAACTAACTATAGAAGTTGAGCAGAATTAGGGGGATTGGTTGTGCATAATGAAATTGAGGAAGTTCTGATCTCTGAAGAAAAAATTCAGGAAAAAGCTAAGGAGCTAGGTGAAAAGATCACAAAAGAATTCGATGGTAAGTTTCCTTTAGCAATTGGTGTATTAAAAGGTGCTATGCCTTTTATGAATGATTTATTAAAACGTGTTGATACACACGTTGAAATCGACTTTATGGATGTATCAAGCTATGGTGGTGGTATGGAGTCTTCAGGAGAGGTTAGAATTGTGAAGGACTTAGATACTCAAGTTAATGGTCGCGATTTACTAATTATTGAAGACATCATTGATAGTGGCTTAACTTTAAGTTACTTAGTCGATTTATTCAAATACCGCCAAGCTAAATCAATTACAATTGTTACATTGTTAGACAAGCCATCAGGTCGTAAAGGCGATATTTTTGCAGATATTGTAGGGTTTGAAGTACCTGATGCTTTTGTTGTTGGTTATGGACTTGATTATCAAGAGAAATATCGTAATTTGCCTTATATTGGTGTATTAAAAAAAGAAATATATTCGTAGGACTATAATATAAATAGCTAATAGGGTTGTACATAGCTATTGTTTGAGTCTGAAAAAAACTTTGTGGTAGTATAAGTTTAGTTTTGTCGTTTAGGAGGAGGTAAGTGATGAATCGGGTGTTCCGAAATACCATATTTTACTTAATTATATTTCTAGTTGTCATCGGGATTATCGGTATGTTAAATGATCCGGGTCCAGAAACGGAACAGCTCAATTATAATGAGTTCCAAGAGGCTTTAGAAGCTGGCCAAATTGAAGAGATGACATTACAATACACGAACTTTGCTTATGATGTTCGTGGGGAGTATAGATCGCCTGAAACGAATCAATTAGAGGCGTTTAGAGCAGAAATCCCATCCACTGAAGATGAAGTAAATAATGTGATGGATGTTGCTAGTGAACAAGGACTAGTGAGTGTTGAAGCGGCTGAAGAGCCAAGTGCTTGGGCACGATTCTTTACAACGCTAATCCCATTTTTAATTATCTTTATTTTATTCTTCTTCTTACTTAGCCAAATGCAAGGCGGCGGTGGCCGTATGATGAACTTCGGTAAGAGTAAGGCGAAGATGTATACAGAAGATAAGAAGCAGACGAAGTTTAATGAAGTAGCTGGTGCAGATGAGGAGAAACAAGAATTAGTTGAAGTTGTGGAATTCTTGAAAGATCCAAGGAAATTCGCTGAACTAGGAGCACGAATTCCAAAAGGAGTTTTATTAGTTGGTCCTCCTGGTACTGGTAAGACACTATTAGCCAAAGCAGTGGCTGGTGAAGCAGGGGTACCATTCTTCTCTATTAGTGGTTCTGACTTCGTTGAGATGTTCGTTGGTGTTGGTGCATCACGTGTTCGTGATTTATTTGAAAATGCGAAGAAAAATGCACCTTGTATTATATTTATTGATGAGATTGACGCTGTTGGTCGTCAACGTGGTGCTGGTGTTGGTGGAGGACACGATGAGCGTGAACAAACCTTAAACCAGTTGCTAGTTGAGATGGATGGTTTCGGTGTTAACGAAGGTATTATTATGATGGCAGCAACAAACCGTCCTGACATTTTAGACCCAGCTTTATTACGTCCTGGCCGTTTTGACCGTCAAATCCCGGTTAACACGCCTGATGTTAAAGGTCGTCAAGAAGTTCTAAAAGTACACGCAAGAAACAAGCCATTTGGTGATTCAGTTGACCTTAAAGCCATTGCTTTAAGAACACCAGGATTCTCTGGTGCAGATTTAGAGAACTTACTAAACGAAGCAGCATTAGTTGCAGCGCGTGGTAATAAGAAGAAAATCGAAATGGAACACGTTGATGAAGCGATAGACCGTGTGATCGCTGGTCCTGCTAAGAAGAGCCGTGTCATTTCTGCGAAAGAGAAAAACATTGTCGCCTATCACGAGAGCGGACATACAGTTATTGGTATGGTGCTTGATGAAGCGGATATGGTGCACAAAGTTACCATTGTACCAAGAGGTCAAGCAGGTGGTTATGCCGTAATGCTACCGAAAGAAGACCGTTACTTCCAGACAAAGCCAGAACTGCTTGATAAGATTACAGGTCTCTTAGGTGGTCGTGTTGCTGAGGAGGTTATTTTCAATGAGGCTAGTACTGGAGCCCATAACGACTTCCAACGTGCAACAGGCATTGCCCGTAAGATGGTTACTGAGTTTGGTATGAGTGATAAGCTTGGACCGTTACAGTTTGGAAGCAGTGGTGGCCAAGTATTCTTAGGTAAAGACATTCAAAATGAGCCAAACTATAGTGATCAAATTGCTTACATTATTGACCAAGAAATCCAAAGTATTATTAAATCGTGTTATGAGCGGGCGAAGCAGATTTTAACTGAACACCAAGAACAGTTAGAATTAATTGCCAAAACGCTATTAGAAGTTGAAACGTTAGATGCTCGCCAAATTAAAGGTCTATTTGAAGAGGGTGTTCTACCTGAACCTTTAGAAGAAGATGATGAAGAAGATCATACATCTGATTCAGAACGCCAGTCTTCAACTGAAGATGACACAAATACAAACATTAGCTCAGACGATCAATCACAAAGCGAATCTGATTCAGATGTTAAAGTTAATATCCAAAGTAAAGAAGAGGACCATGAATCAGATCAACCTTCAGATGATCAAAATTCTGAAGAAGACCGCCGTAAAGAGTAATGTTAAACATGTAAAACTACCCCCTAGAGTAGGGGGTAGTTTTTTGTTCACTTTTGAAGCTTAAATTAAGATAAAAGGTTGAGCCTAGTGAAAGTTTTTCGTACTGCTCACAATAGGTTAAGCGACAAATTTTAATTATTTTGTGATATGATTTACGATGAGTAACAATTACAATTAAATCAAAACTAAGATAAAAGGTTATAGAAATGGTGTGAACTTATGATCTTTGTACTAGATGTGGGAAATACAAATACAGTAATGGGTGTTTTTGATGACGGGGAATTAACCTATCAATGGCGAGTTGCAACTGATCGGTATAAAACCGAAGATGAATATGCGATGGAAGTCAAAGCATTGTTGCAACATCATAATTTATCATTTAGTGATTTTCATGCAGCTATTATATCGTCTGTTGTACCACCAATTATGTTTGCGCTGGAGAAGATGTGCAAACGATATTTTAATTTAATGCCGATGGTTGTTGGCGCAGGGGGTGTTGACGCTAGTTTAAAACTGGTCTATCCAAATCCTAAAGAGATTGGAGCTGACCGAATTGTTAATGCGGTTGGTGCTATTAAAGAATATGGAGCACCATTAGTCATTATCGATTTTGGAACGGCTACGACATATTGTTATGTTAATGAGCATGAAGAGTATGTAGGTGGCGCGATTGCCCCTGGGATCAATATATCAACAGAAGCCTTATATTCTAAGGCAGCTAAATTACCACGGATTGAAATTACAAGGCCAGAGCAAGTTGTTGGATCCTCAACAGTTGAAGCGATGCAGTCGGGAATTTTCTTTGGTTATGTCGGTCAAGTAGATGAGGTAGTTGAGCGTTTTAAAGCACAAGCTAACGAAACCCCGACTGTCGTTGCAACAGGTGGGTTATCGAAGCTAATTGGCAAAGGTTCAAGAACAATTGATTATGTCGATACAGAGTTAACATTAAAAGGATTATATGAAATTTATCGTGCTAACAAGGAAGGTGACATAAGTGAGTGATTATTTAATTAAAGCAACGGCATTTAACTCTCAAGTACGTGCCTATGCCATTGAATCAACAGGTTTAGTTAATGAAGCTTGCGAAAGGCAAGATACTTGGCCAACAGCATCAGCAGCTTTAGGTCGTACGATTACAATCACAGCGATGATGGGTTCAATGTTAAAAGGTGATAATAAATTAACCGTTAAGTTAGAAGGTGACGGTCCGATTGGTGCTATTGTGGCTGATGGTAATGCAAAAGGTGAAGTAAGAGGCTATGTTAAAAAACCCCATGTTGATTTTGAGTCGAATGAACACGGGAAGTTAGATGTTCGTCGGGCAGTTGGGACAAACGGGTCATTAAGTGTTGTTAAAGACCTAGGGATGAAAAACAATTTCACTGGTCAAGTGCCAATTGTCTCAGGTGAAGTAAGTGAAGATTTTACTTACTATTTCGTAACGTCTGAACAAGTACCATCAGCAGTAGGAGCAGGTGTGTTAGTTGATACAGATTATTCGATTTTAGCAGCTGGTGGTTTTATTATCCAAATGATGCCAGGTGCAACGGAAGAAACGATTTCTTTAGTTGAGCAACGGATTGGACAAATACCTGCAATCTCGACTCAAATTCAAGAAGGTAAGACACCAGAAGATATATTAGGCACCTTTTTCGAGGGTGCTGAATGGCATATAATTGAGCGCCAAGACGTTTTATTTCAATGTTTTTGTTCAAAAGAAAGAACTGAAGAGGTTATTGCGACATTAGGAAGTGAAGAAATTGAAGATATGATCGAAAAAGATGGTGGAGCAGAAGCAACATGCCATTTCTGTAATCAAGTTTACACTTTAACAGCTGAAGACCTAGAACGGTTAAAGAAATAGTTATAGCCACAAGTGAAAAGGAGGCATCCTAATGCAATCCCAAATCGGTAAGACAACTTCACCATTGAACTTCACCCAACAGACAAATGTTATGGGGATCTTAAATGTTACACCGGATTCCTTTTCTGATGGTGGGAAGTTTAATGAGGTGGATGAGGCAGTTAAACAAGCTAAATTGATGGAAGATCACGGAGCTCATATGATAGATGTTGGTGGTGAGTCAACTCGCCCTGGGCATACACCGGTTTCGTTTGAAGAAGAGATTGAGCGTGTTGTGCCAATTATAAAAGGCCTTAACCAAGTGATTGACACGCCAATTTCTGTTGATACTTATAAAGCTAAAACAGCTGAAGCAGCTTTAAGTGCAGGGGCGTCAATGATTAATGATATCTGGGGGGCGAAATATGATCCGGAAATCGCAGCGGTAGCTAAGTCACATCATGCCCCTATTATTTTAATGCATAATCAAGACGAACCGGACTATGACGATATTATAGACGATATGAAATCATCTTTGTATGAATCGATTAATATCGCTAAACAACATGGTGTCTCAGACCATCAAATTATTTTAGACCCTGGTGTTGGTTTCGGTAAAACTCATCAGCATAACTTGCTTGTCATGAGGCGCCTAGACGAATTGAAAGCTTTAGGTTATCCAATTCTTCTAGGGACTTCTAGAAAGTCTATTGTTGGGAAAGCTCTAGATTTACCAGTAGATGAACGTTTAGCAGGAACAATTGCGACTGTTTGCCAAGGCATAGCTCAAGGTGCTGATATTGTCCGTGTCCATGATGTAGAAGAAGTGGCTAGGGCGACGAAAATGATGGATGTCATGATTGGTAAAGGTGGTCTTAAACGTGGATAAGATTATGTTAAATGGCCTAATGTTTTACGGTTACCATGGTCTGTTTCCAGAAGAGAATAAATTAGGTCAACGTTTTACTGTAGATTTAGTATTAAAATGTGACTTAAGTTTAGCTGGTAGGTCAGATCAAATGACTGACAGTATTGATTACGGTCAAGTATATGAAGTAGCTAAGTCTGTTGTCGAAGGTGAAGCTAAAAATTTAATTGAAGCAGTCGCTGAGGAAATAGCTCAAAAAATGTTCCGAACATTTGCGAGTTTAGAAGCCATTACAATTAAAGTTGATAAGCCAGGGCCTCCAATCCCCGGTTATTATCAATCAGCAGCTGTTGAGATTGAACGGGAGCGTCATTATGCAGAATGAAGTTTATATCGCATTAGGCTCAAACATCGAACCGAGAGAGTCTTTTATAGAACAGGCAATTGATCGATTGGATCAACATAAGGAAATTACCGTTTTGAAATCTTCACCTGTTTACCAAACGAAGCCGGTTGGTTATACTAAACAAGGTCAGTTTCTAAATATGGTTATATTAGTAGAAACGGGCCTTCCACCTTCAGCACTACTAAACACAACACAAACAATCGAACAGCAACTAGGAAGAGAACGAGACATACGTTTTGGTCCGAGAACGATCGATATAGATATACTTTTATACGGTGAGGAAAAAGTCGATTTAGAACAATTATCAATTCCACACCCACGAATGACAGAGCGGGCATTTGTTTTAGTTCCGTTATGTGCTCTAAATGAGAGCCTTATAATCAAAGGACAAACGATTCGTTCTTTCATTGATCAGTTGGACGATCATGAATTAAGAGGTGTTGAGTTATATAATAATGTTGGGTGTGCCGCATCAGGAAACCCTTGGACTATCTAGAGTGGATCCAAGTATTTAGAGACAGCGAATTAATTGGAAAAACAGCTGCTTGTAAAAAGTAGAAGTACGTGAGCTTCAATAGAAAGCTTATTTAAGCTTAAAGCAGCTATTATGATAATGAGATAGCATGCTTAGTACTAGAAAGAAGCTTTAGATTAACCAATGTGAGATTAATGAGCAGTTATTAGAAATATTATATTGAGTTTGTTGAACAATTAATAGGCCGAGTTGTTGCATCCTAATGAAGGATTGGTACTATTAAATATAGAATATATAGTTATTAATTGAGGTGAATATTGTGTCAGAAGAGTTAAATGACCAAATTAAAACTCGAATTGAAAAGCTTAAAGCTCTTAAAGAAGCTGGAGTGAACCCGTTCGGTGATAAGTTTGAGCGTACGCATTTAGCTAAAGACTTAAATGAAGCGTTTGATCAATTCTCCAAAGAAGACTTAGAGGAGAAGGAAGCAGAAACTTCTGTAACAATTGCTGGACGTATTATGACTAAGCGCGGGAAAGGTAAAGCAGGCTTTGCTCATATTCAAGACTTATCTGGACAAATTCAGATTTACGTTCGTAAAGACCGTATTGGTGAGGAAGCTTACGAAGTGTTTGGATCAGCTGATCTTGGCGATATTGTTGGAATTTCAGGAGTTATGTTTAAAACTAAAGTAGGGGAATTATCAGTTAAAGCTGATTCCTTTGAGTTCTTAACAAAGTCACTAAGGCCATTACCAGAGAAATTCCACGGCTTAAAAGACGTTGAACAACGTTACCGCCAACGTTATTTAGATTTGATTACGAATTTAGAGAGCCGTGATACGTTTGTATTACGAAGCAAGATCTTACAATCTATGCGACGTTATTTAGATGATCGTGGCTTCTTAGAGGTTGAAACACCAATGATGCACTCTATACCTGGTGGTGCTTCTGCTCGCCCGTTTGAAACACACCATAACGCTTTAGATATTCCTTTATATATGAGAATTGCAATCGAACTTCACTTAAAGCGTCTAATTGTCGGTGGTATGGAGAAGGTTTATGAAATTGGGAGAGTATTCCGTAATGAAGGTGTATCAACACGCCATAACCCTGAATTTACGATGATTGAGTTATATGAGGCGTATGCTGATTACCATGATATCATGGACTTAACAGAAAACTTGGTTGCACACATTGCTAAGGACGTCCTTGGTACAACATCAGTGGAGTATGGTGAAGATGTAGTAAATCTAGCGCCTAATTGGAAGAGATGGCATATGGTAGATGCTGTAAAAGAATATACAGGTGTAGACTTCTTTGAAGAGATGACTGATGAGAAGGCTTATGAAATGGCTAAAGAGCAAGGCGTTGAAGTAGACTCTAACATGACATTTGGCCATATCGTTAATGAGGTCTTTGAACAGAAAGTAGAAGAACACCTAGTACAACCTACGTTTATTTATGGACATCCAGTTGAAATCTCTCCGTTGGCTAAAAAGAATGAAGAAGATGGTCGTTTTACTGACCGCTTTGAATTATTTATTGTAGGAAGAGAACATGCGAATGCGTTCTCTGAACTGAACGATCCGATTGATCAGAGAAAACGTTTTGAAGACCAAGTAAAAGAACGTGATGCTGGAAATGATGAAGCGCATCTAATGGATGAAGACTTTTTAGAATCTCTAGAGTATGGCATGCCGCCAACTGGAGGTTTAGGTATTGGTGTTGATCGTTTAGTCATGTTGTTAACTAACTCGGCGTCAATTCGTGATGTACTGTTATTCCCACAAATGAGAAACCGCTCATAATAATATGTATAGAATATAAAGCTACTTGTAAACACTATGAGAGGTGATTACAAGTAGCTTTTTTAATGGTTGTTTAAAGTATATAAAGATCACCAAATTGTTATTTAGAAAGTTAGGGTGTTTAGTGGCACTTCAACAACTATAGGCTGGATGACTTCCTATATTACATTTTGGTGGTAAGTCATGATTGTCCTAAACCTAATAAACCGTTAATAACATTACTGTTGAATAGCGGGAGCTTGTGTGGGTTTAATCTTGTAATAAAGGAGATATTTCGTTAATTACCAAAGAAAATACCGATCACACTTAGTTACGAAAAGGGTTAAGGAGCAGAATTTTAATTGTTAGTACTGAATTGTTGGGTCGTGGTGAGTTTAGGGTGTTTATATTATGATCAGCTAAATCCAAAATAGTCCTGTTGAAGATGGAGAAATCATCATCTCATTGCAGAAGCAATTAATGTGCTTGTGGCTATCTTAAGGTAAATAGTAAACACAGGTGCAAAACTACTTGTGAAACCAATACCAGGACACTAGACAGTTTTGTGTTAGAGAGGATTCAATGAAGCAGGCTTTACATTAATAGCAACTTTGAGCTTCAATAAAGTTATTGAAAAAACGATCATTTTTCAGAATTAAGGAACTTCAAAAAACCTATTGCTTAATACTATTAACCGTGATAAATTATTAATTGTCGCATTGAGGGAGACACCTTAAAAAAAGCTAACCAAGTAAGTGAGCTAAGCGACAAAATAGTTATTGACTTAAGAGTCAAAACTTGATATATTATAAGAGTCGCTTTTTTGCGACCGACACAAAACAACAAATGTGTTCAAACATTTCAAAAAAAGTTGTTGACTTCATACCTTTTAAATGTTAAATTAGTTGAGTCGCTTTTTTGAAGTGGCGCACAACAACACAAAAGTTGTTATTTAAAAATATAAAAAGTTGTTGACGAAATGTTTTCATCTTGTTATATTAATAAAGTCGCTTTTTGAAGCGGCGCACTTCGAACCTTGAAAACTAAACAAAATAGCCTGTCGTCAATTCTGGTTTTCTTCTTATTGACTTGTAGAAGAAAACAAAGAGATGACATTAAACGAGTCAATCAAACACTTTTATGGAGAGTTTGATCCTGGCTCAGGACGAACGCTGGCGGCGTGCCTAATACATGCAAGTCGAGCGCGGGAAGCAGACTGAATCTCATCTGAGAGGACGTTTGTGGAACGAGCGGCGGACGGGTGAGTAACACGTGGGCAACCTGCCTGTAAGACTGGGATAACTCCGGGAAACCGGGGCTAATACCGGATAACGTATAGAACCGCCTGGTTCTGTGTTGAAAGATGGCTCTGCTATCACTTACAGATGGGCCCGCGGCGCATTA
>NZ_BAAACZ010000005.1:0-203404 GCF_039521975.1 Alkalibacillus silvisoli
CGCCAACGGCCGCCATCCAAAACCTCACTCTGAATTGTGTCTCTACCCCAACAAATATTGTAGAGCCAATTTTTTAAACAAAAAAAGAAGGCTCAGAACTTAATCTGAACCTTCTTAAAGTAATTTTTACCACCATACAATTGTTGTTAAAGCAAGGATTGTTAATGTTGCGGCAAAAATTCCTGAATAAATCATTGTAGCTGACCACTGATGCCCTTCTTCAGCCATATGCATAAAATAATACAATTGGAAAAGGACTTGAACACCAGCTAATATTAAAATAATTGGAACTGTAAACATTGCATCAACTTCAGCCATGACTAAGCCAAAAGCTAAAAGTGTAAAGGCAATCATCATCGCAAAAGTGACAACTTGATGCTTCATCTGCTCTTTATGCTTTTTCTTATAAAACTGCTTCTTCTCAGTTTGATTAGCGGAATTGGTGTTGTCTGCCATTGTTTAGCCCACCTTTCCCATCAAGTATACAACTGTAAAGATGAATACCCATACAACGTCAATGAAGTGCCAGTATAATGAAGCGATATAGAACTTCGGTGCGTTGTATAAGTTTAAACCACGTTTTGCATTACGTATCATTAACGAAATGATCCATACTAGACCAAACGCAACGTGAGCACCGTGGAAACCGACTAATGTGTAGAAGGCTGTAGAAAATGCTGACGTTGTAAATCCAAAACCATAATCATTCACGTAATGAACAAACTCATAGATCTCTAACCCTAAGAAGGCAAAACCTAACACGACTGTAATACCAAGCCAAAGTTGCATTTTCTTAAAGTCATTATTCTTCATATGATACATAGCATAAACGCTTGTTAATGAACTTGTTAATAGGATAACCGTCATTAAGAAAACTAATCCTAAACCAAAGATTTCCTGACCAGTTGGCCCATCAACAGTTGAGTTTCTTAATGCTAAATACGTACCGAATAAACTTGCGAATAAAACAGTTTCTCCGCCTAGGAAGAACCAGAAGCCCATAAACTTGTTACGGCCTTCAAGGGTGGCTCTTTCAGGGTTTTCTGGCAGATTACCTGATTTTAACACGTCTTCAGCCATTAGAACCATCCCCCTCTTCTTCTAATTCCTCTTTATGAACGTGATAACCGATGTCATCTTTTAATGAGCGATGTAGCATTGAGCCTGCTGTAATACCGAAACCAATTACAGCTAGAACCCACATAGCACCTTGATACATGACACCAAAGCCTGCGATAAATAAACCAAGAGAGATCATAAATGGTACAAATGATCTATTAGGCATGTGAATATCACCTAGTGGTTCTGCAGGTTTAATCTTACCATCGCCTTGCATTTTTTCTACCCATAAAGGATCTAAACCACGTACTAAAGGTTCTTGTTTAAAGTTATAGAATGGTGGAGGTGATGGAATTGCCCACTCTAAAGTTCTAGCATCCCAAGGGTCTGCTGATACTTTTTCACCTTTCATTTGAGTCATGACAACGTTAATTAAGAAAACAATTGTACCGAATGCCATACCAAATGCACCGATTGTACTAATTAAGTTAAATAGATCTAAACCTTGGTCCGATAAGAACTTCCAGTAACGGCGTGGCATACCCATTAAGCCTAAGAAATGCTGGAAGAAGAAAGTTAAATGGAAGCCAATAAAGAACAACCAGAAGAACCAATGGTTAAGCTTTTCATTTAACATCGTACCAAACATTTTCGGCCACCAGTAAATAATACCAGCGAAAATACCAAGTATCGTACCACCAACAATTACGTAGTGGAAGTGTGCTACTACGAAATACGTGTCGTGATATTGGAAGTCAGCTGCTGCTGCTCCTAACATAACACCTGTCATACCACCAATTGTGAAGGTAGGAATGAAACCTAGTGCAAAGACCATAGGTGATGTTAGTCTGATACTTCCACCCCACATAGTAAATAACCAGTTAAAAATCTTAATACCAGTAGGAACGGCAATGGCCATGGTGGCTACTGAGAATATTGAGTTCGCGATTGGGCCTAAACCTACTGTAAACATGTGGTGAGCCCAAACCATGAACCCTAAGAATGCGATTAAAATAGTCGCAAATACCATGGATGAATAACCAAACAGACGCTTCTTAGAGAATGTCGGAATAATTTCACTGAACACACCAAACGCAGGTAAAATTAAAATATATACCTCAGGGTGTCCAAAAATCCAGAATAAATGCTCCCAAATAATCACGTTACCGCCCATCTCTGGGTCGAAGAAGTTACCTTCGAATAAACGGTCAAATGTTAATAGGAATAAACCAACTGTTAAAGCTGGGAATGCAAATAAAATAAGTACACTTGCAATAAATGAAGTCCATGTAAACAATGGCATACGCATGTATGTCATACCAGGCGCACGCATGTTAATGACTGTTACTAAAAAGTTAATACCACCCATTAATGTACCGAAACCAGCAATTTGTAGACCAATTGCATAATAGTCTACTCCGTGGCTTTCAGAGAATAATGAGAGTGGTGCATATGCTGTCCATCCTACATCAGGTGCTCCTCCTGCAAACCATGAGATATTTAAGAAAATACCTCCAAATAAGAACAACCAGAAACCTAAAGAGTTAATGAATGGAAACGCAACATCGCGTGCTCCAATCTGTAGTGGCAACACAGCGTTCATTAGCGCAAAAATTAATGGCATAGCTGCAAGGAAGATCATCGTCGTTCCGTGCATGGTTAACACTTCATTGTAAAATTGCGCTGAGATAAATTCATTATCAGGTACAATTAGCTGGATACGAATTAACATCGCCTGTAGTCCGCCAAGGATAAAGAAAAACAATCCACCGATTAAATATAAGACCGCGATCTTTTTGTGGTCAACTGTCGTTAAATAATCCCATAAGACGGAGCCAAAGCCAGCTTTCTTATCTGCTGTCGTGCTCACGCTTGTAACCTCCCTTTATCATTAATAACTAAAATAATTACTCTTCTTCATCTTCGTCTTCTTCTACTTCATCAGACTCCTCTTCATCTTCTCCCTCTTCTTCTTCAGGGAATAGATCACTTAAATCAGAGTCAATATACACGCCATTGTCTGCACTTTCTGGCGTAACTTCACTTGGACTTAAAGTCATAAGATACTCAATAATATTATTGATTTCTTCTTCTTCTAAGTCATAAGGTGCACTAACCATCAAGTTACCTGGTTTCATTTCTTCACCTTTTGTATCAATCCACTCATAAAGATTTTCTTCTGTCATATCAAAGACACCTGCTAACTTATCACGATCAGCGAAGTTCGTTAAGTTAGGTCCAACCTTATTTGGTGATGAACCAATTGCGTGACAAGATAAGCAATTTTCTTCAAATGATTCTTGACCAGCTAGTGCTGTATCTGTTTCAGGCTCTTCTTCACCTGTAACACCTTGCATGTCTTCAACCCACTCTTCAAATTCACCCGGACTTACTGCTATTACTTTGAAGTCCATTAATGAGTGTGATGGACCACATAACTCAGCACATTTACCCCAATAAACGCCTTCTTCTTCTGCTTGAAGGAACATTTCATTACGGTTACCTGTAGGGTTTACGTCCATCTTACCTTGTATTGCTGGTACCCAGAATGAGTGAATAACATCATCTGAAATCATTGATAAGTTTACACGGCGATCAGTCGGGATATAGAGCTCTTGACTTGTCGTTATGTCTAAGTCTTCATATTCAAAATGCCACCAGTATTGTTTACCAGTAACATCAATCCATATTTGATCCATCTCTTCTCCCTCTTCATTCACTTCCGGACTCATATCCTCAAAAGCGAATGTATACTGAATTGTTGGCACCGCTAAGATTAATAGTAAAATAATTGGAATAACTGTCCATAAAGTCTCAAGTGCATGACTTCCTTCTACTTGCTTTGGAATGAAGTCTTCTTGTCCTTTCTTCTGACGGAACTTAATCACGACGTATATGTAGATCAGCATTACGACTACAAATACGAATAACATGATGACAAAACTTAAGATTATTAACTCTAATAACTTCGCAGCACCTTCTCCACTTGGTTGCAGTGTACTTAAGAATGGTTCACCACAACCAGAAAGGATTAGGGCCAATACAGTTAAAGCCATTACTGCCTTAAACCGACTTATCCAGCCTTTCATTTTGCTCGATACCTCTCTTTCTCTTTATTCATTGTTGTTATGCATTAAAGCATATTTATTCATAATTTAAGAAAAGGAAAACCTCTTCTTAATTGAATCACAGAAATGAAGGGATTGTTGCAACAACTAATCCGATAAAAAATAAAGTTAAATAGTTTAATGAGTAGATGAACATCCATTTAGCCCACCTGTCATCATTTTTCATAAAGAATCCATAGCCCGCTAAGATTAGCCAACCTATGTTTAACAATGTTGCAAACACAATAAACGCTGTTCCAAGTGAAAAGAAATAAAACGGTAATGGTAATAAACAGATTGTATATATGAACATCTGTCGTTTTGTGATGCCGTTTCCATGAACTGATGGTAACATCGGAATGTTAGCTTTTGAATATTCTTCTTTTTTCCTTATAGCTAACGCTAAAAAGTGTGGTGTTTGCCATAAGAACATTATTAAAAATAATATAAACGCAGCTGGATGTAAAGTACTCTCAACAGCTGCCCAGCCAATTAATGGTGGTGCAGCACCTGAAAAACTTCCAACTACTGTATTGATTGTATATTTTCTCTTAGACCACATTGTATACAAAACAACATAGAAAAACCAACCAATTACCCCAAATAATGCGGCTAATGGGGATGCAAAATATAATGTTATAAAACCAATAACAGAAAATGCAATACCTAAACCTATTATAACAGGTAACGGAATTGTACCTGTAATAGTTGGGCGTGATTTTGTTCTAGACATTTTAAAATCAATATCGCGATCATAGTAGTTGTTAATAACACAACCACCTGCGATTACTAATGCGGTTCCTAGCATAACTAAAATAAAGGATTGCCAATGGCTTAAAGGACTTTGATTAGTAAAGTATAATGCTAACCAAAAACCAGCAAAAGTAGTAATTAAATTTGAATTAATAATCCCTATTTTAATTAATGCAAGAAAGTCAGTCCATAACGTTTTTATATTAGTTTGAGGACTATCCACTATCTTTGATGTTGCCGTTTCTAAAGAGCGTGGTTCACTCATACTGTTCGACCTTCCTCTCAGCCTTATATAATCGAGTCAAAATTTGTTGAATGTTAAATTTAATTTACATAGATATTGTATCATGTAATTACCTACACATCTATTTAATCATATAAAAAGGCTAAAGTTGTGAAGAATATGTGAAAAATATGTGAGAAATATATTCAAAGATTAAATTAGCATATTTCGTCAATTTATGTAACTATTAAAAGAAGTCTTTTTAAGATTTTTCAATTGACAACAAATTGTTATAAATTTGTAACCAAATCTATTTTCTCTAACAGTTATTCTGTATTAAGATGTATACAGAAGCTTCTCAGGCAAAAGTGAGGTGTATTATTAAACAATGAAAAAAATATTCCATCCTAAAGTTACAGCTGTTGTCTCAGTAATTACTATGCTATTCGTTTTAGTTGGAGGAGCTATTGTGACTAAAACCGAATCAGGATTAGGTTGCGGAAGAAGCTGGCCTTTATGTCATGGTCAACTCATTCCTTCTGATATTAACATTGAGCTTATTATTGAGTACAGTCACCGAATAGTGTCTGGTTTAGCGATTATTATTATTCTTTTTCTATCTTATCAGGCATGGAAACATTTCCGACATGTTAAAGAAACAAAATTTCTTATTATCGTAACTTTAATATTTATCGTCATTCAATCGTTATTAGGTGCTGGGGCTGTTTTATTTGAACAATCTGATTTGTTTAAAGCCTTACACTTTGGAATTTCGTTAATCTCTTTCGCTTCAGTATTCTTGCTAGCTATCATTATCTTTAACTTGGATGAAAGGTTTAATACCGCAGCAGTGAACATACCAAAAAGTATAAGAATTCACTTTTATAGCTTGTTTGTCTACACTTTAATTGTAGTCTACACAGGTGCATTAGTTAGACATAAGCAATCTAGTTTAGTTTGTGGTGATTGGCCGTTCTGTTCGAATGACCAACCATTTGATATTGGCTCCTATTCAGTTGAACAGGCCGTTCAAATGGGGCATAGAGTATTAGCTGGTTTTCTATTTATTTGGGTAGTTGGCTTATTAATTTACATTTATAAAAACTATAAAAACGAGAAGTTCCTTGTAAATGGTTGGCTAATTGCGACACTTCTTATATTCTCTCAAGTCGTATTAGGAGCATTAATTATCTTTACAATTCTTAATCCGACTATAGCTCTAATGCATGCTATCATGATCTCATTATACTTTGCATTGTTGTGCTACTTTATTATGTTAGCATTGAGAGTCGCTAACAAAGAGAATTAATTACTATTATTTAACCGATAATTGTTCGCTTGAAATAACCCTCAGTTAATTGACTTGATCTGTCATTAGCTGGGGGTTATCTTATGTAATCAATTCAATCTAAATACCTAAAGCTGATCCGCAATAATAGAAAATCCGAACGAATCATCATCGTTGACTCGTTCGGATTTTTGCGCTTCAATACTGCTAATCAAAACGCCTCTTCTTTCGATCACTTCACTATTCAATTTCGATTAATAAATCACCTGTTTCTAATGCATCACCATCTCTTACGTGAATCTGTTTTACTTTTCCTTCAAATGGTGCTTGAATTGTTGTCTCCATTTTCATTGATTCAGTAATCATTAAGTGGTCATTCTTCTTAACTTGTTCTCCTTCTTTAACTAATACATTTACAACCGTACCTGGCATGGATGCCCCTATGTGGTTCTGGTTTTGTTCATCAGCTTTCACACGAGATGACGTCACATCTTGAACACTTTCATCTCTAACAACAACTTCTCTTGGCTGTCCATTTAGTTCAAAATAAACGACACGTGTACCATCTTTTTGGGCTTCACCAATTGAAACCAATTTCACCATTAATGTCTTACCTTGTTCTATTTCAACCGCAATTTCTTCACCTAACCTTAATCCATGCAAGAACGATGGTGTATCGAGTACGGATATATCACCATATTGCTCTACAAACTTTTGATAATCCATAAATACTTTTGGATATAATGCATAAGAAATAATCTCATAAGGTGTAACTTGACGTCCTAGTTGCTCATAAAGCTGTTCTTTTAACGCTTCGAAGTTGACAGGCTTCAACTCTTCACCTGGTCTATTATCAATCGCATGACGACCTTTTAATATAATTCTTTGTAATTCTTTCGGGAAGCCTTGATATGGTTGTCCAATGTAGCCTTGGAAAAATTCAACGACCGAATCTGGGAAATCTAATGACTCACCCTTTTCATAGACATCATCTACCGTTAAATTATTTTGCACCATAAACAACGCCATATCACCAACGATTTTAGAGGATGGTGTAACTTTAACGACATCACCAAACATATCATTAACCGTTCGATACATCTCTTTTACTTCATCCCATCGCTCACCTAAACCAACAGCTTTAGCTTGTTGCTGTAAGTTACTATATTGTCCACCAGGCATCTCATGGAAATAGACTTCCGGGTGAGGTGCATTTAAGCCACTTTCAAAATTACTATAATAATGACGGACATCTTCCCAATAACGTGCTAACTTATTATAAGAAGCAATATCAACTTGAGGTTGGCGCTTCGAATGTTCTAAAGCATAGTATAAACTATTGGCACTTGGTTGAGATGTGTTTCCAGCCATAGAACTAGCTGCAACATCCACTGCATCCACACCAGCTTCAACTGCCTTAGCATACATCATTATTCCGTTTCCACTCGTATCATGTGTGTGTAAATGAATGGGAATAGAGATCTCTTCTTTTAATGCTTTAATTAACTTAAAAGCTGCCTCTGGCTTAAGTAATCCAGCCATATCTTTAATACCCAAAATATGAGCACCACTAGCCTCTAATTCTTGAGCCATCTTTATATAATAATCTAAGTTATACTTATCACGTTTAGGATCTAAGATATCTCCTGTATAACATACTGAAGCTTCTGCAATCTTATTTTGTTTACGGACTGCTTTTATTGCAGGTTTCATTCCTTCAACCCAGTTCAAACTATCAAAAATTCTAAATACGTCGATCCCCGCTTCTGAACTCTTCTCAACAAAATCTTCAATAACATTATCAGGGTAATTTTTATAACCTACTGCATTACTTGCACGCAATAACATTTGGAATAATACATTTGGCATTTTTTCGCGTAACGTCTGTAGACGCTCCCAAGGATTTTCTTTTAGGAAACGGTATGAGACATCAAACGTTGCCCCGCCCCACATTTCAACTGAGAACAAGTTAGGTAATAATTTAGCTGTCGGTTCTGCAACTTGATATAGATCTTTAGAGCGAACGCGTGTAGCTAATAACGACTGATGGGCATCACGGAATGTTGTATCAGTTAATAACACTTCTTCCTGCTCTTTCAACCAATCCGCTACCGCTTCTGGTCCCAACTCATCAAGTATTTGCTTCGTCCCCTCTTCAAAAGAAAATTGGCGGAAGGCTTCTGGTAATCGCGGTTTTGGATAAAGAGGCTTCTTCTCAATCCCAGTAGCAGCAGGACTATTAACAGTTGTATAACCTAAGTAAGATAATAGCTTGGTTCCTCGGTCATGTCGTTTAGGAAAGACGAATAACTCAGGTGTTGAATCAATAAATGTCGTGTTATACGTTCCATTAATAAAGTCATTGTGTTGAATGACATTTTCTAAGAATGGAATGTTTGTTTTAATACCACGAATTCTAAATTCTTTTAAGTTACGAACCATTTTATTAGCTGCTTGTTCAAACGTTAAAGCCCAAGTTGATACTTTAACAAGTAAAGAATCATAATGAGGTGATATAACAGCACCTTGGAAACCATTACCTGCATCTAAACGAACGCCAAAGCCACCACCAGTACGGTAAGCCATGATTTTACCGGTATCAGGCATGAAATTATTTAATGGGTCTTCTGTTGTAACACGAGATTGAATCGCATAACCATGCGTTATTACATCAGCCTGTTTTGGAATTCCTACCTCAAAACTGCTGAGAGTATGACCCATCGCAATTCGAATTTGTGATTGGACAATATCGACACCTGTGATCATTTCAGTAATCGTGTGCTCTACTTGTACGCGTGGGTTAACTTCAATAAAGAAAAACTCATCGTCAGTGACTAGAAATTCAACTGTTCCGGCATTAACGTAATCAACCGATTCCATTAATTGAACAGCCGCCTCGCAAATCTCTTCACGCTGCTTTTCATCTAATGAAATACTTGGTGCAATTTCGACTACTTTTTGGTGGCGTCGTTGTACAGAGCAATCACGCTCGTATAAATGAACGATCTCTCCTTCATAATCTCCTAAAATTTGCACTTCAATATGTTTAGGGTTTTCAACTAGCTTCTCAACATAAACTTCATCATTACCAAAAGCCGCTTTAGCTTCTGACTTAGCACGTTCATAAGAGTCCTTTAGTGAACTACGAGAGCGAACAACTCTCATCCCTCGGCCACCGCCTCCTAAAGCAGCTTTAATCATTATTGGTAGTCCATGTTGATCGACAAATTGCTCGACTTCATCAATTGAGGATACCGGTCCGTCTGTTCCTGGTATAACCGGAATATTAGCGTTAATCGCTGCCTCACGCGCCCTTACTTTATCACCAAAAGTATTTAACATACCACTTGAAGGCCCGATAAAAGTAATGCCTTCTTCCTCACAACG
Organism: Alkalibacillus silvisoli; assembly: GCF_039521975.1. NCBI lineage: Bacteria > Bacillati > Bacillota > Bacilli > Caryophanales > Bacillaceae > Alkalibacillus > Alkalibacillus silvisoli. Next base: position 9,818 of record NZ_BAAACZ010000005.1, read on the forward strand.
TTTAGCAAACTCGATATTTTCAGACAAGAAGCCATAGCCAGGGTGGATTGCATCAACGTCTACTTCTTTTGCTAAATTAATTATCCCTTCAATATCTAAATAGGCATCAATCGGCTTCTTTCCTTGACCAATTAAGTATGATTCATCTGCTTTATAACGGTGGTAAGATCCTGTGTCTTCCTCAGAATAAATTGCCACAGTGCGAATATCCATTTCAGTACATGCACGAAAAACACGAATTGCGATTTCGCCACGATTAGCCACTAGTACTTTGTTAAAAGGTTTGATTTCTGCCATTTTAAAACCTCCATTTTTAGTCAGATTACATCCACAACATATTAATTCTACAAATTTATACTTCTTTTCTTGCAAATTATGAATCACAATTCATCTTTATCTGAATATTTACACATTACAATAAAATCCGACATTTGTCTATATGATTTCCTACTAAAAAAACCCAAACTAATGTTAACAACCATTAGTTTGAGTTTAAGTTAAGAAGACTTTTGTGCTTGTGCTGCTTCATGTAATGCACTAAGTTCACGTTCTAAGTTTTCCATGATTTCTTTACCTGTTTGTTCATTAATTAAATTTAAACGAACAGCAAAATTGATCTCACGAGATAGACCAAACATTTGTGTATCTAAAACCTCTTCATAAAGAGGACATTGAGGCATTGTCAAATTGTCCATTTGCACTTTAATTAATTGTAGTATCTTATCCGCATCTGCCTTTAAGAGGGCGACTGCTTGTTCGTTTTCTTCAAGTGCAATATTAGATGACATGAGAATTCCCCCTCACCTATTAATCCTATCTACATAATTATACTATCGTGTTCGGATACAAAATGCAAGAAATCTAGTTTTTTCTTTAATTTCTAGTCATTTAAAATATTGACCACTGCTTTTCTTGTGCTAACTTTTCTAACAGATGAATACCAACAACACTATTACCTTGATCATCTAATGCTGGACCAAAAATAGCCAGTCCACCTTCATTTTTCACAATCCCTATTATCGCACCTGAAACACCGCTTTTTGCCGGGATTCCAACGTTAATAGCAAACGTACCCGAAAAGTCATACATTCCACATGTAACCATAAATGTTTTACAAACCCGGGCAACTGTCGCTGGGATGATTGGGTTATTCGTATTGGGGTCGCGACCATCATTAGCAAATACAGCAGCAATCCTAGCCAACTGTTTAACATTCATTTGAATCGCACATTGCTTAGTATATACATCAAGTAATTCCTCGACACTTCCAGTTATAATCCCATTTTGTTTCATAAAATAAGCTAAAGAACGATTCAAAAAAGCAGTCTCAAATTCTGATTTAGCCACATCCTCATCATAAGTAATACTTTGATCATCACAAAGCCTTCTCACAAGCTCTAACATTTCGTTGACCATTTCATCTGAAGTACGGCCTCTAATCATATTTGTTACAGCCAAGGCTCCTGCATTAATCATTGGGTTTAAAGGAATTCCCGGTTCTTCTAATTCAAGTTTACGAATCGAGTAAAAAGGGTCACTTGATGGTTCCTTACCAACACGAGAAAAAACAGCACTCTCACCATGTTGTATTAAAGCTAAGGCTAAGGTTAATACTTTCGAAATACTTTGGATTGTAAAGGTATACTCAACTTGTCCTGCACTATTGCATTCGCTATCAAAAGAATAAAATGCCGCAGCACTTATTTCTGGTTGCTGATTAGCTAAAGCCGGTATATAGTCAGCTACCTTACCGTTGTTTGCGTATACCCGAACATGTTCTAACCAATAATTCAATTCTTTTTCAGAAATAATTGACATGAGAATCTCTCCTTAATGCATTAAACATTATTTTTCGATATAATCATACATGCAAGTTAAATTTTTGACTAATGTTAGTCTTATTTCCAAGAAAGAGGTGCAACGTCATGATCGTACAAATTCAAGGCAATGTTGGATTTTCTATAACATTAGATCCAACTGTTTGGATATTTGATGACCGTAAAATTGAACTTGAACAAGCATTTTATGATGGTGATCAAGAACAACAAAGGAATGAAGAACAAGATGTCTGGGACCGTAATGAGTATCAACAGAAATTAAGACCTCCTGTCAACCAAAGTGTCACGCGTTATAACAGGAAAAAAGTATTAGAAAATAGTTATGTGATGCCAATTCATCATTTTCTCAAAAATGCTGAACCTAACCATGATGCGAATGAGGCAATCTTACATACAGCTAATGGTGATTACACGATTACATTTGAACAATTAGAACAATCGTATTTATTATTCTCAATTGATGGTAAACCATTAACAGAAAATGGACCAGTTCATGTCATCTTTAACGATGGATCTAATAAAGATGCGCCCTTCACAGGTGTTGAACATATTTCAATTGTTTAATTAACTATATTTACTAATTATAAAAACTCCTTTTAACTGCAAAATAAGGTAAAAAGGAGTTTTCTTCTATGCGATACAACTTATTAACGACTACCGTTTTAACGGTGATATTATTAGTAGGATGTGGCCAAGGTGGAGGCCAAGGGCAAAACACTCAAAACCTAAACAATGACATTAATGAGGATCACATTATTCAAGTACGTGATTCAGAAATTGAACAAAACCGTGATCATACTAATACAGAAGCAGCGCAACGTCTATCTAGAATAGCTTCAGATGTAAATGAAGTTAATCGCGCAACAGCTGTTGTTTTTGGTGCTTATACAATCGTTGGAATCGATGTAACCGATGATTTAGACCGTTCACGCGTTGGCAGTGTCAAATATACAGTAGCAGAAGCGATAAAAGATGATCCCTATGGTCATTATGCATTTGTCATTGCAGATGGAGATGTCGTGGCAAGGCTAAACGAAATTAACAGAGGGATCCAAGATGGTCAAGCAAGTCATGTCATTGTAAATGAAATTGCTAATTTAATTGGGCGTTATATCCCTGAAACACCACCAACTGACCAAAGACCAGCTGCGCCATATGAGGAACAAATTGAAAATGAGCAACAGCGACAAGAAGAAGAATATGATACAGACATTGACCCAGAAGATATTGAGGCAAATTAATTTCACTCAAAAAACACTCGAAAGCTCCCAAAAGCGAACCTTTTGGGAGCTTTTTATGTTCTTGTTGTGTTTCAACTCTTCAAAGCGAATTTTCATGATTGGTCAGCTTTTACTTCATTATAATATTGAACACCAAATTGTGAACCCTCAGCTACCATTTCTGAATTCTTAATGTCATCTAATTCTGGATTACCAGCTTCTTCAATTGGTAAGTTTGTCTTGGGATTAGAACCATTAGTCCATTGTTTTGCCTTATTAACAATCCTATCTCTTCTATTTTCATCAATTAAAACATATGAAGTTAAAGCAGCACCTAAAGCGATGACTGATGAAAAGACTAACTTTTTAGCCATATTGAACCCTCCATTTTAATTACTAAATTCAATTCTTATTAATGTCATTCCCTCAGTGTACAAATTCAAACATCACTTAACTATAAACATTTAAAACATGTTACAATAACAGCAATATTAAAACTTTAGCATTTAAAAGTCGAGGTGAAAGTATTGCGCGCCAAATGTATTCTATGTGATCAAGTCGATAAAATCGAACCTTTCTCATTATTAGCGAAACAATTACGTAAAAAACGCAAATTGTCTTACTTATGTGATGATTGTTCTGAACGAATTACCCAGCAAACAAATGAACGGAAAAAAGATGGGAACTTCAACCTATATAAAGAAGAAAAAACAGAAGATTATATACGTTAAAAGAGGCTATCTAGAACATAGTAATGAAGAGTTGTTAAATTAAGAACAATTAGAAAGATGAGCAGCTACTAGGGCGAAATTAAAATGCGATGACACCTGATTAGTGAAAACGCCTCGTCCTCAAGCACCACTGACTGATACTAGCACGTCCAGGTCGCCTTAAATCGTGGCGTGTTGATGTAGCGGTGACGAAACACAAAAATCCGAACGAAATCATTTATAATGAATCGTTCGGATTTTCTAATTTTTTACCTCTTAATTTAAGAGTATCCACCAACATACTTCTATTCCGCTTCTTTTTCATTTCTTTCACGGTGTAACCTAAATCGATAAATTCCTAACACTAACGAAATAATGATTAACACTTCTACAATTGGTAATGAGAAAATCGCGAATAAAATTAGTAAGAAACAACCTAAAATGAGAAGTATGTAAACAATTAATGATTTTAATAAGGGTAATTGTTTTGCAAATCCAAGCTTATATGTGAGCACTGCGAAAACAGCAATAGTTAAAAATAATAACCAAAATCCAGCATCTCCACCTATATCAACTAAAAAGTACTTTTCAATCGGAGCAAAACTAAAATGCTGTTCAGCCGCTTGTACTGATTCTCTATCCATAACCTACCTCCTTTAATAAACCGTCTATCCTTCATTATCATACTAAAACAAAAAAAATAACGCCATATATAAAATGAATGTTTTCAAAATTTGTCACATCATGTACACTTAAACTATTGAGGTGAAGAAAGATGAAACATGAAATTAAAATGCTCTTACTCGCAATAGCCGTCGTATCATGCTTTATTGCAGCAGCAATTGTGATTAGTTATCGTAGCTATGGACTATTTACTCTACTCCTCTTTGCAGGATTTGCTTTAATGGGCTTCGGATTTAAATTAAAGAATAATTATCAAAAACAAAGCGATGATAATTAAAGAAATTAAGCGCAAACCATGAAATAAGGTGAGCGCTTTTTTTACGTTTCTTTTATTTAGTTTCAATGAAGCTAATCAATTCTTCATGAATAGCTTGATTTGAACAAATTACTGTATTTCCTGTTAGCATATTAATTTCAGTACCATCTACACGAGTTGTAATGCCACCCACTTCACCGACAATTACCATCCCCGCAGCAATATCCCATGGTGCTAATCTCATCGTAATATAAGCATCAATGATCCCTTCAGCAATATAAGCAAATTCTAATGCAGCAGACCCATAAGAACGAGTTCCTCTAACTTTTCGAACTAAATCATGTATTTTCTCTTCATTTAACTTACGATTAGGAATTGACCACGAATTATTAAGCCCAATTAACGCATCCTCTAATGCCTTATTTGGATCAATTGGCTTAAGACGCTGGCCATTTTTATAGGCACCTTCCCCGAGAGTACCTTCATATAAGTCATCAGCCATAACATCATAGATTATTCCAATTTCTCCTACACCATCAATGTAAATTCCAATTGAAATCGCAAAGAACCTCTCCTGGTGAATAAAATTCATCGTTCCATCAATCGGGTCAATAATCCATACCGTTCCATCTAATGATTGAACTTCATCTCCCATCCCTTCCTCACCTAACACTTTGTGATCAGGATATGTTTCATGAATTTTATCAATAAAGAATTGTTCTGTTTTACGATCTACCTCAGTCACTAAATCCTTTCTATCTAATTTTGTATCTACTTCAAACGGTTTGTGCATACTTTTCTTAATTAATTGTCCAGCTTCAATTGTCCACTGTTTAGCCTTTTCTCTTAATTGGTGAATTGTTTCTTGACTCATATATTTACAAGCTCCTTTTTGACTTAACTCATGTTTTTTTGTAACAAAAATAGTTATGTAAAGTTGAATCATTAAGTACCATTAGTCGAATTGTGTTAAAATATGTTTTAGCTAATAATGATAACAATCTAATAATCAAGGTTAAGGAGTGATTTCATGACAGCTTTTAACGGATTTGAACAAGCAGATTTTGATGTATTTATGATCGATGGTTTAGAAGAGCGTATGACTGAACTTAAAAGTCGCGTATCTCCTAAGCTTGAAGCTATTGCAGAAAACTTAGAACCAACTTTATCTTCTTTAGCCGGTGATGAAATGTATGTTCACGTTGCAAAACATGCTAGGCGTAAAACCAATCCACCTAGTGATACTTGGGCAGCATTAGCATCTAATAAACGCGGATATAAAAAGCTTCCTCACTTTCAAGTAGGAATGTGGGAATCACACGTATTTATATGGTTTGCGGTCATTTATGAGAGCCCAATTAAAGGTGATTTTGCCAAACAGCTAAAAAACAATAAAGATGAGGTTTTAAATACTATACCTGAGCATTTTGTTTGGTCAAAGGATCATACAAAACCAGATACGGTTTCCCATATAGATATGAAAGAAGGGAAATTTGATGAAATTGTAGACCGTTTAGAAAATGTTAAAAAAGCTGAGATCCTTTGTGGACAAACGTTTAACCGTGACGATGAACGTTTAAAAGATGGTGAAGCTTTTATTAAAACATGTGAAGAAACGATCGAAACATTAATGAGCTTATATAATCTAACGAAACAAGTGCATCAAGATTAGTAATAAATCGCCCCAAAAAGCCTACTTTTTGGGGTTATTTCATTGAAACCTTCGCATTTATATCTGCTTCCTGTGCTCGCTTTACAACTTGATATGGAATGTATCCGGATTGTTTTTCGAAGTCTTTAAACATCGATTTCTCGTCACTTTTAGCTGGAATTACTTGTTTAAACTTCTTGTAATGATCTAGTATTTGCTCTTTAACGACATGATCTTCATACGCCTGTTCAATTGTATTAAAAAATTGCACAACATCCATTACTTCCTCAGTTGTCCAATCTGGGTCTATTGGATAATGATAATTCATGTTTTCACCTCTTAGAAGTTGCTCCATTTCATTTGTATTTGTTTAACTTCATTTTTAATTTGTTTAAATAATTGTAAAACAGTTGGAACGTCTTGTATTCGCATTGAAACTTGACCAGCCCACGCAAAACCATCAGAGTCTATACCATCATGAATGTAGCGTTTATTAGCTTGCCCACTTATATAATCTTTAAGACCTTCATAGCCAACTTCTTGTTCTTCTAATTGTAAAATTCGCTCAGTCCATTCGTTTTTTAACGCTCTTGCTGGTTGATTTAAAGATTCTTTGATGACGACCGTTGATTTTTCATCTGCTTTTAGTAAAGCTTGTTTATATTCTTCGTGTGCATGAACACATTCTAAAGTGGCAATAAATCGTGTTCCCATTTCAATACCTTCAGCACCTAAGGCTAAGGCTGCCATTAACCCTCTACCGTCACTAATACCTCCAGATGCAATGACTGGTACATCAACAGCATCGACTACTTCTGGGGTTAAAACAAATGTGCCAATGTCATCTCGCCCTAAATGGCCTCCACCTTCATGACCAACAACCATGACAGCATCAGCACCTAATTCTGCTGCTTTAATCGCCTGACGCTTAGCAGCAACTAAAACTAACCTTTTAATAGACGTTCCTTCAACTAGATCTAAAACTGGTTTTGGATTGCCACCTGTTACAGAAATAACAGGCACACCCTCATCAATTGCTACTTGGACTCGCTTTTCAAAGGATCGATACCCTTGTCCAATAGCAAAATTGACTCCAAAAGGCTTATCTGTTAGTTGTTTTACTTTATGTATTTCATCTCTTAAAGCATCGTCACTCGGTAAACTCATAGCCGTAATTTGACCTAGTCCGCCAGCATTTGATACAGCCGCAGCTAAATCTGCATAAGCCAAATGAGCTAGTCCTCCTTGAATGATTGGCCACTCAATATCTAATAATTCTGTTACTTTTGTTTTCATGACACCCTTTTCACTCCCTTTCTAATTAGTATAGCATTGTTCGTTTTAACCTAACAACTAAGCCGAAATTTTAAAAAGCACATGAACTAAAATCATGTGCTAAAAGCTTAAATTATATCTTATCGTTTATTGTAATCGGTTGCAAATAATGGTTTAGTTTTTCTTCTTTTGACATGAACAGTGACTACTATATAACACTGTCACCTTTTCATAGTCAAAATGATCAATTACTCGCTGGCATTTTGAACAAAGAATAGTCCCCATTTTTACATTCCCCTTTCAAATGATGCTATAATAATTAAGTTAATTACAGTATATTATGTCATACTAATTATTGCAATAGGATATATAAATTAATTATTTATAACATACTAATTGATTGATTATCATATAATATTGATCATTATAAATCGTTATAATTGGGTTTTGGTACAATTGTGCATGTCGCTCTCATTCAATATAAAGTCTAGCCTTAACCAAAACTAAAAAAACTGAACGGCACAATGCCGTTCAGTCATAATTAACCATTTATTCTTCATCTTGAGGTGTTAAAATTGACTCCGGGTCCAACATTTCATAACCTTGCTCTCTTAATCCTTCAACAATGTCTTCTAAAGCATCATTAGTCCACTCTCGATCATGCATTAATAAGTTTGCGCCATCTCTTAACAATGAATTAGGAACATCGATTTCAGGAGCTTTACCTGAGATCATCGCTTCTTGTAGTTTTTCTGCCTCCATATAAGGCTCAAAATAGTCATAGCCATATGTCCAATTCATTAACAGCATACCTTCTTCTTTAACTAACTCACTTGCATAGTCTGTGTTAGCACCATGTGGAGCTCTGAAAAACTTAGGCTTCTCCCCTATTACTTCTTCAATTAATTCATTTAAACTGATAATTTCTTCATACTGTTCTTCTTCACTTAAGTCTTGTAAATTATGATGGCTATAAGTGTGATTCCCAATCGCAAAGCCCATGTCATGAATTTGCTTGATAATCTCGCGGTCTTTTTCGTTTTCCATAAAAATTCCATTAACAAAGAAAATAGCTGAGGCATCTAATTCTTTTAACGTTTCGGCCATTTCTAAAGCCTGTCCATCTGGGACATCATCAATCGTTAAGAGGACAACTTCAGGATCTCCATCTTCTATTGGTGTAAACGTCCATTGATCTGTCATTTGATACTGCGGCTCTATTTCTTCTACTACTTCTTCTTTATCTGCTTGTTCTTCTTTTTGATCAAGATTTTCTTTCTCTTCTTTATTCTCAGCGTCATCATCTCTTTGTTCATCTCGGTCTTCACTATTTACCTCTTCAACATCTTCTTCCTTATTATCTTCACCTTGTTCTGCACTATCTTCACTATTACATGCAGCTAATACAATAATGACCAATAACATTGTTATAAGCAGTAGTTTCTTCATGTCTTGTTCCCCCTCTAGTATCTACTAGTCTTATTATAAAGCAGGTTTAGTGCAAAAAAATACATCATTTATCACTTTTCACCCAAAAAATTACCATGAATTTAAATTTGTCCAATGAAAAAGCTTTAAAGATTAGTAGTTGTGATCAGCGCTCAAATAAACACAAAAACCCCTTGGCTAAAATTCGCCAAGGGGGTTTTTATCTTCATTATTTCGCAATATGAATTGGCATACCAATTGCCACTTCTGCTGCTTCCATTACTGTTTCACCTAGAGTTGGGTGAGCATGGATGGTAAGTGCTAAGTCTTCAGCTGTCATGCCAGCTTCAACTGCTAAACCTAATTCAGAAATTAAATCACTCGCATTTGGACCTGCCACTTGAGCACCGATCACAAGACCATCAGACTTACGCGTAACTAATTTTACGAAACCGTCTGAGTCATTAAGTGATAGTGCACGACCGTTAGCTCCGAATGGGAATTTAGACGCTTCTGCCTCAAAACCAGCTTCTTTAGCACTATCTTCAGTGTGCCCAACGCTTGCTAGTTCAGGGTCGCTAAAGACAACTGCTGGAATACCTAAGTAGTCAATTTCAGACTTCTCACCACTAATCGCCTCAGCAGCAATCTTACCTTCATAAGAAGCTTTGTGCGCTAGTGGAGGGCCTTCAACGATATCACCAATTGCATAAACGTTATCTAGGTTCGTACGGCATTGTTTGTCGATCTTAATTAAGCCTTGATCATCCATTTCAACGCCGATTTCCTCTAAACCAATTTCATCTGTATTCGGGCGACGTCCTACTGTAACAAGTAAGTAATCTGCTTCTACAGTCTTCTCTTCACCTTTTTCTTCATAAGTGACTTTAACGCCGTTGTCTGTTTCTTCTACACCTTGTGCCATCGCTTTCGTTACAACGTTAACACCTTTTTTCTTTAGACGCTTTTTCACAAGCTGTGTCATTTGTTTTTCAAAGCCGCCTAAAATGTCTTTCTCACCTTCAAGGATTGTCACTTCAGTACCAAAGCTTGCATACGCGCCCCCAAGCTCAGTACCAATGTATCCACCACCGATGACAACCATCTTTTCAGGAATTTCATCTAAAGCTAATGCGCCTGTTGAATCAAGTACGCGCTTTGAATATGGGAATGGCTTTAGTTCTACTGGACGTGAACCAGTTGCCACAATTGCGTGTTTAAACTTATACGTTTGAGACTGTTTATCATCCATAATCTTAGCTGTGTTTTGATCAACAAAGTAAACTTCACCTTTTACAATATCGGCTTTGTTTGCTTTTAATAACCCTTCAACACCGCCAGTTAGCTTATCAACTACTTGACCTTTCCATTCTTGTACTTTAGAAAAGTCAACTGATACTTTTTCTGCTACGATTCCCATATCCTCAGAACCGTTTGCATGCTCATAGCGATGACCTGCAGAAATAAGTGCTTTTGAAGGAACACAACCAACATTTAAACAAACGCCACCTAAGTTGTCTTTATCAACGATTGTTACACTTTGGCCCATTTGTGCTGCTCGGATCGCTGCAACATATCCACCAGGACCTGCACCTACAACAAGTGTGTCTACCTCTACCGGGAAATCTCCTACTACCATAAATCTACGCCTCCATCATAATTAGTTGTGGATCATTTAGTAAACGTTTTACATGGTTCATAGCATGTTGTGCTGTTGCACCATCAATCATACGATGGTCGAAGCTTAATGAAATAGCTAACACTGGAGCTGCTACTACTTCGCCATCACGTACAACTGGCTGTTCACTAATACGACCAATTCCTAAAATAGCTACTTCTGGATGGTTAATAACTGGTGTAAACCATTTACCTCCAGCTGAACCTATATTGGTGATTGAACTAGATGCACCTTTCATTTCTTCTGAAGATAGTTTACCATCACGAGCTTTAGTTGCCAACTCGTTAACTTCATTTGAGATTTGGAAGATGGACTTACTCTCAGCGTCTTTTACGACTGGTACTAATAAACCTTTATCTGTATCGGCTGCAATACCAATATTGTAGTAATGCTTTTGAATTAATTCTTCAGTATCATCATCAAAAGATGTATTTAACACTGGATACTTCTTAAGTGTCGATACTAAAGCTTTTACAACGTAAGGTAAGTAAGTTAGCTTAATGTCCTGCTCTTTTGCAACCTCTTTAAACTTCTTACGGTGATTAACTAGTTCTGTTACATCAACCTCGTCCATTAACGTAACGTGAGGGGCTGTATGTTTAGAGTTAACCATTGCCTTAGCAATTGCTTTACGAATACCACTAATTTTCTCACGTGTTTCAGGGTATTGTCCTTCTAAGACAGGTTCTTTTTTACTTTCTGCCTGTTCAGACGTTGCTTCTTCTGATTGTGATTCAGTTGCTGCTTCAGCTTTTTGATCTCCACTTAAGAATTGATCAACGTCTTCTTTTAAAATACGACCGTTTTTACCTGATGCTTGCACTTGAGAAATATCGACGTCATTGTCACGAGCATATTTACGGACTGATGGCATTGCAATTACACGTGTGCTAGCATCTCTTTCTGTTTTATTACTGCTATCTTTTTCACTTGCTTTAGCTTTTGCTTCTTCTTTAGAATCTTCCTTTGACTCTTCTTTAGACGCTTCTTCACTAGAGTCATCTTCTGAGTCTTCAGATTCATAACCTTCTGCATCAATTGTAACAATTGTATCGCCAACAATCGCGACTTCACCTTCATCTACTTTCACATCTTTAACAGTACCTTCAACTGGCGAAGGGATCTCGACTACTGCTTTATCGTTTTGAACTTCACATAATACATCGTCTTCTTGAATTTCATCACCAGGTTTAATAAACCACTTGGCAATCTCACCTTCATGTATACCTTCACCGATATCCGGTAGCTTAAATTCAAAGGCCACGATAATACCCTCCTATTCTAATGGTTTTATTAAAAATTAATCGATTGCTTCGCTTTCTCCACGATATCATTATGATTTGGTAACCATACTTCTTCAGCTTCAGAGAATGGATAAACTGTATCCGGTGCAGCAACACGTAGTACTGGAGCTTCTAGGTGTAAAATAGCACGCTCCTGAATTTCCGATACGATACTAGCCGCAACACCTGCTTGTTTTTGTGCTTCTTGAATAACAACTGCACGGTTTGTTTTTTCTACTGATTCAATAATAGTATCCATATCAATTGGGCTTACAGTACGTAAGTCAATTACTTCTGCTTCAATTCCTTCTTCTTTCAACTCATCTGCTGCTTTTAATGCTGCATGAACCATAGCACCATATGCAACAAATGTGATGTCATTACCTTCACGTTTTACATTAGCTTTACCTAAATCAATTGTGTACTCTTCTTCTGGTACTTCTTCACGGAATGAACGATAAAGTTTCATATGTTCTAAGAAAATAACAGGATCGTTATCACGAATAGACTGGATTAAAAGTCCTTTTGCATCGTATGGGTTTGATGGAATGACAACTTTTAATCCAGGTTGCTGTGCCATTAAACCTTCTAAACTGTCTGCGTGCAATTCTGGTGTATGAACACCGCCACCAAACGGTGAACGAATAGTAATCGGAGCATGCCAACGACCACCAGAACGATAACGCATACGAGCTGCTTGACCACTTACAGCATCCATTGCTTCATAAACGAAGCCGAAGAACTGTAATTCAGGAACTGGGCGTAAACCTTGTGTTGACATACCAACAGCAAGACCAATAATGGCTGATTCAGCTAACGGTGTATCAAATACACGTTCTTCTCCAAACTCTTCTTGCAAGCCTTCTGTCGCACGGAATACACCGCCGTTTTGACCGACGTCTTCACCGAACACAAGGACGTCTTCATCATTTTTTAATTCCGTATGAAGGGCATTTGTAATTGCTTGAATCATCGTCATTTGTGCCATTGTTTACTTCGACTCCTTTTCTTTATATTCTTCCATCTGTTCATTTAGGTTTTGTGGAAGTTCCTCATACATAATTGACATTAAGTCAGTAACTTTCTGTTTATCTTGCTGGTCTGCTTTCTTAATTGCCGCTTTAATTTCTTCTTTTGCTGTTTCAACTACTTCATTTTCTTTCTCTTCTGACCATAAGTCTTTACCTTCTAAGTACTTACGGAAACGCACTATAGGATCACGCTTCTCCCATTTATCATCCATATCATCTGTACGATAACGAGTCGGGTCGTCACCTGCCATCGTATGTGGTCCGTAACGGTAAGTCATTGTTTCAATTAACGTTGGGCCTTCACCGTTAACTGCACGATCACGAGCCTCTTTAACGATTTGGTATACGGCTAATACGTCCATACCATCAACTAAGTAGCCTGGTACACCTGCAGCTGCTGCTTTTTGTGCAATTGTTTTAGCAGCTGACTGCTTTTCTACAGGTACTGAAATCGCGAATTGGTTATTTTGCACTACAAAAATAGCAGGAGCTTGATAAGCACCAGCAAAGTTAACACCTTCATAGAAATCACCTTGTGATGCACCACCATCACCTGTGTATGTTATAGCTACATTTGATTTACCTTTACGTTTAAATCCTAATGCAACACCAGCTGCTTGTGTAATTTGCGCACCAATAATAATTTGCGGGCTCACTGCATTCACATCTTCTGGCATTTGGTTACCATGATAATGTCCGCGTGAGAATAAAAATGCTTGATATAATGGTAGACCATGGAAAATTAATTGAGGTACATCACGGTAAGCTGGTAATATGAAGTCCTCCTTCTCCATAGCAAAATGACTACCTAATTGTGAAGCCTCCTGACCAGCAGTTGGAGCGTAGAAACCTAAACGCCCTTGACGATTTAAAGCAATAGAGCGTTGGTCTAATACACGTGTATAGACCATACGACGCATCAATTCAACTAGATCGTCATCTGATAAATCTGGTACATTGTCTTTATCAACAATTTGACCATCTTCATCTAAAATTTGAATCATTTCAAACTTTTCTTCGATACCTTCAAGTGGATTTTTAAAACTCACTCTAGTCACCTCTTCCTTCCTAGCTTAAGATTATTACTTATTATAAGTTTGCCAATTCTTAGAGTACTAATCCTACCTTTTATATATGTACCCATTATTAATTAGCCTTAATCATAGAGAACTGTTACATTACTCAATTGAAAAGTGATTAGTACAATATTCACCTAATGAGTAGTTTATCTTAAAGCGACTTCATTAGTCAAACACTTTTATTGCAAAGGGTTTTCACTATATCCCTACTAAATCTACTAGTTAAGTTTATCAATCTGTTATAATATTTAATGCTAACTGTTTTATAACAGATATCCCTTGAATTCAAACTAAACAAAATTGATCTATCTCTTAATATCACTTTACTCTGCAAACGCTTTCTAAATTGGTTAATCAATAAAAACAGTGCATACTATTAAAAGTATGCACTGTATTACAACAACTATTGGATTAATCAACGAATTCTACTTCTAATTCAACCGCTTCATAAAATTCGCGTTTTATTTCATTAAACTCATTTGTGTGTTCGTTAAACGTTTCTTGTGCTTCAGTAATATCATCATAACTGCTATTCACTAAATCAACTTGTTCATCTAAAGTTTCACCTTCAAGTTCTTCATCTAATAACATTTCGTATAGCTCTTGATCATAATCTAATGATTGCATGTACGCATCGTATAATTCAACAAATGAATCGTAACGTTCGTTCATCTTTTCTAACATTTCATTAGCAATAGATTGCGTTTCTTCCTCTAAATCCTCTATATATTGCTCGACTTGATCAAACTCTTCTTTAGCCGCATCAATACTTTCCATTTCTTGTTCCATTAATTGACGACGTTCTTCAAGTAATTCTAATGCTTCATTCACTGTTCCTTCAATCTCATCTAACTCATCCACATTCACTTCAATCATTTCATTATAAAGTGCATGCTCTTCTTGTTCTAACTCCACTAATTCAGCTTGTGTTTCATGGAATGCTTCTTCAATTTCAACCGATGATTCTAAATGGTCATACATGTTTTCAGCTGCTTGGTCGCCACCATTACATGCCGCTAATACGATTAAGCCTAGTACTAAAACCGTTGATAATAATAATTTCTTCATTGTTTAACCCCTCTTTCATACGTCCTCTAGTATTACCGCACACCCGTTCATAATTTTAGTTATTGCCTTTGTTAAAGTATAATGATTATATTTAAACCTTTGCACTTAAATCACGACCTTCAACAAAGCTTAGTTATAAATAATTAACTACATAACGTTCTTTACATGTGGTTCACTAGATGTAACAGGCATATTCTAAAAATTAGTATACCACAATTAACTATTCAAAAATATTATGGATTAATTAAGAATTAAAATATTTTATGATAAAATTAATAAGGATCTAAAACGAACTAAGAACTTAACTCAATTGAAAGGATGAATTTAATGATTACTATGGAGGACATTGTAAAAGAAGGTCATGACGTATTAAAACAAAAAGCAGACGAAGTTTCCCTTCCTCCTTCTAAAGAGGATCAGGACACTTTAGCACAAATGTTAGAATACGTTAAAAATAGTCAAGATGAAAAATTAGCCGATAAATTTAATTTAAGACCAGGTGTTGGTTTAGCAGCCCCTCAAATCGGTTTGTCAAAACGTATGATTGCTGTACATTTTACTGATTTTAATGAGCGAGAATATAGTTATGGATTATTCAATCCAAAAATAATGAGCCACTCTGTTGAAGAGACTTACTTACCCGATGGTGAAGGTTGTTTAAGTGTAGATCGTGAAGTTCCTGGAATCGTTCCAAGATATGCACGCATTACTGTTAAAGCGACAACACTAGAAGGTGAAGAAGTGAAATTAAGACTAAAAGGTTATGCAGCGATTGTCTTACAGCATGAAATCGACCACCTTAATGGTGTCATGTTTTATGATCATATCAATCAACAATCCCCATTGACCCCTCCAGCTAACGCGATATCTGCAGAAGAAATATAACACG
The DNA here is from genome assembly GCF_039521975.1 of Alkalibacillus silvisoli. Classification (NCBI taxonomy): domain Bacteria; kingdom Bacillati; phylum Bacillota; class Bacilli; order Caryophanales; family Bacillaceae; genus Alkalibacillus; species Alkalibacillus silvisoli. Next base: position 25,908 of record NZ_BAAACZ010000005.1, read on the forward strand.
ATAATTTAAGTGCTGAATTTTAGTTTTCAGCACTTTTTTATATTTATCATTTTAATTCTATGTTCTAACAGTATATAATAAAGGTAAGAAGTGGATAATAATTAAAAGAATTTGCAGTAATAATCACAATCTCTTAAGTAGCAAACGTTCCTATATCATACTGGAAGGAGATGTATGATATAATGTTAAAACGTTTAAGAGACAAGATTAAAAACAAATTAAAAAAATTATTACGATCAAAACAAGGTTTAAAAGCTTGAATCAAACCTTTTTTATAACTTTATTAAATTCTCTTACACAGCTAAGTAATTAACACTTAACATATTTTATAATGCATATTTGCATTTAATATAGCTATACGGGTAGGAATGCACGTTCTAAAACAACAAAATAAGGAGAGTAAACAATGATTTTTAAAGTGTTATATCAAGAAGACATTTCAGAATCACCTGTACGCGAAGAAACTCAAACGTTGTACATTGAAGCTGAAAGCAAACGTGAAGTCCGTAAAAAGCTAGCAGACCGTAATTACAATATCGAACATGTCCAAGAGCTGAGTGAGGATCATTTAGCTTATGAACAACAATCCGAAGATTTTACAGTGGAGAATCTCTAACAAATGAAATTCGTCAAAAATGATCAAGTCGCAATCTTTGCCTTAGGCGGTCTTGGTGAAATTGGTAAAAATACGTATGGTGTTCAATTTCAAGATGAAATTATCTTAATTGATGCCGGGATTAAATTCCCAGAAGATGAATTGCTTGGAATCGACTATGTCATTCCTGACTATACGTATTTAATCCAAAACCAAGACAAGATTAAAGGATTGTTTATTACACACGGACACGAAGACCACATTGGTGGGATTCCATATTTACTAAGAGAAATGAATATTCCAATTTACGGTGGAAAGCTAGCTATAGGACTACTACGCAACAAGTTAGAAGAACACGGTTTATTACGTGGTGCTAACTTAAATGAAATTCAAGAAGATGACGTCATAAAATTCCGTAAAACGTCCGTCACGTTTTACCGCACGACCCACAGTATTCCAGATTCATTCGGAATTGTCGTTAAAACACCTCCTGGTAACATTGTTCATACAGGAGACTTTAAATTTGACTTCACTCCAGTCGGTGAACCAGCTAACTTAACTAAAATGGCTGAAATCGGTGCTGAGGGCGTCCTTTGCTTACTTTCCGACAGTACAAATAGTGAAATCCCAGGATTCACTTTATCAGAAAGTGTTGTTGGAAAAAGCATACAAGACATATTTGACGACGTTGAGGGGCGAATTATTTTTGCGACATTCGCCTCAAACATATATCGCTTACAACAAGTCGTCCAATCTGCAGTCCAAAACGGACGTAAAATAGCGGTGTTTGGACGTAGCATGGAAAATGCAATTAAGATTGGTCAAAAGCTAGGATACATCCAAGCTCCAAAAGATACATTCGTAGAACCAAATCAAATTAACAAAATTCCTAGCGAAGAGTTAGTTATTTTATGTACTGGTTCGCAAGGTGAAACATTAGCTGCATTATCAAGAATTGCTAATGGTACACACCGTCACATTCAAATACAACCAGATGATACAGTCGTATTCTCTTCATCTCCAATTCCAGGGAACACGATTAGCATTAATCGAAATATTAATAAACTATATCGTGCCGGGGCGAATGTCATTCACGGTTCATTAAATGATATTCACACATCTGGTCACGGGGGCCAAGAAGAGCAAAAATTAATGCTACGACTTATGAAACCTAAGTACTTTATGCCGATCCACGGTGAATATCGCATGTTAGCTGAACATATTAATTTAGCTGAGGATTGCGGTGTTCCACGTAATAATAGCTTCATCATGGACAATGGTGATGTCCTAGCAATTGGCAAAAATAAAGTAGGTGTAGCAGGTAAGATTCCATCTGGTTCTGTATATGTTGACGGAAGCGGTATTGGCGATATCGGGAATATTGTCTTAAGAGATAGACGTATTTTATCAGAAGAAGGGTTAGTCATTGTGGTCGTAAGTATTGACATGAAAGAATTTAGAATCGCATCTGGACCTGACATCATTTCAAGAGGATTCGTATATATGCGAGAATCTGAAGACTTAATTAAGGATGCACAAGGTTTAGTTGCAAACCATCTAGAAAAGGTTATGGAACGCAAGACGACACAATGGTCAGAAATTAAAAATGAAATTACTGATACAATTCAACCGTTCTTATATGATAAAACAAAGCGTCGCCCAATGATTTTACCAATTATTATGGAAGTATAATATCATTCATTCCTATCCACATAGCAAAAAGACCCCGCAATAGCAAAATAGCTATTGCGGGGTCTTTTCTTTTGGCTCTACAATATTTGTTGGGGTAGAGACACAATTCAGAGTGAGGTTTTGGATGGCGGCCGTTGGCGTCAGGTGATCCGCTTACGGTGGATGCTTGCCCGCGGGCACGGCTCGAGCCTCCTCGGCCGAAAAGCGTGGCCTGCGGGGTCTCGAGACGCGTGCTGTTCCCGCAGGCGTCACCACCGACGCTCCTCAACTGACACCAACTTAGCGGTTTGTTGAAACAAAAAAAGCACGCAAACTCCTTATTTGTTATCCTTGTTTTATACCACCAAAACAAAGCAAAGGAGCTGCGTGCATATGCATCATAACATGACCTTACCAGGATTGGAAAGCTTTCACGTCATTGAAACGCGAGACGAAAATGGCTATTATCACATCTATGTCGAACGTCCGCGTGAGGTGATTGCGTGTCCTGCATGCCAAACATCGACTCAAAAGGTTCATGATTATCGCTGGCAAAAAATTAAACACAATCGAGTATTCAATCGCCCTACGATGATTTGGTATCGCAAACGGCGCTATCAATGTCACCATATTACTTGCCGGAAACGATTTGATGAAACGAATGATCTTGTCGATCGTTATCAGCGCCAATCACAAGAGTTTAATCAAGCTATAGGGCTTGAAACGATTCATGGTAAAACGTTCAAAGATACAGCCCAACGATTCGGCGTTTCACCAACAACGGTGATGAGACGCTTTGATACGATTAGTGAATCCCTTCTAAAGGAAACGCAACAACTTCCTTCCATCATTGCGATTGATGATTTTAAGGGGGATACAGATGGCGAACGCTTTCAAACCATCATCACAGATCCATCAAACGAGAGCCGATTGATATCTTAAAAGATCGTAAGAAATCCACGGTCTACCATTATCTCAAAGACCACGCAGATACCGTCGATGTCGTCGTCATGGATATGAGTCCATCCTATAAGGCCGCTGTGGATCAGGCATTAAACCAACCGGTTATTGTGGCGGATCGCTTTCATTTTGTTCGTTATATGTATTGGGCCTTGGATCGCGTTAGAAGGCGTGTTCAGCACGAATTCGATGACTATGATCGTAATAAGTGCAAAAACATGCGTCATGTTTTCATGAAACGACGTAGCACGTTAAGTACTAAACAAGATTGGTATCTTCATCACTATTGTGATAAATCGGATGTATTGACCAGTGCTTATTTACTGAAAGAATGGTTTTGCGATTGGTTTGACAACGCTAAACGTTTAGGATCTGAAGCCTTAAGTACCATTAAAACGGACTTATATGATTTTTACGATACCGTAAGAGCATCAGCGATACCCGAGTTCGAGAAGGCGATTGAAACGCTTCAGAATTGGCAAAAAGAAATCATGAACAGCTTTAGTTATAACTTACACAATGGTTACATTGAAGGGATTAATAATCAGACGAAAGTGATTAAGCGCCAAGCGTTTGGTTTTCGGCGGTTTGATCGCCTGCGACGAAAAGTGTTATTGCATCATAAATATAAGAATATACAAGGCCAAATGGCATAACTAAGGAGTGCTCTTAAGAGAGCACCCCAACATTTGACTTAGAACCTTTCTTTTATACTTTCAATGGTTAATCTTCAATCACTAACGCTTTCTCAAAGCGGTGAATGTCTTTATCTGCACCAATGACAATTATAATGTCTCCTTGCTCAATCACATCATTTGCCATTGGAGAAACGTTTATCTCTTTGCCTCGTTTAATAGCTACAACGTTACAACCGAAACGGGCACGAATGTCTAAATCAATTAATGTATTACCATCCATCTTCTCTCCTGCTTTTACTTCAACAACGCTATGTTCATCAGATAACTCCAAATAGTCTAGGATATTACTTGAAATTATGCTATGCGCAATTCGTTTTCCCATATCTCGTTCTGGGTGTACTACCTCATCGGCACCTATTTTATTTAACACTTTTTCATGGTAATCATTTTGTGCTTTGACTGTAATTGTCTCAATTCCTAACTCTTTAACAATTAAAGTTGTTAGTATACTAGCGTGCACATTATCGCCAATAGCGACAATTACATGATCTATATTGCGAAACCCAAGGTCTTTTAAAGCAATTTCATCTGTTGAATCGGCAATGACAGCATGAGAGGCTACTTCTTTAAATTCATTAACCTTCTCTTCATCATTGTCGATTGCTAATACTTCCATTCCTTCACGGCTTAGCTCTTTACAAATGCTTCCACCAAATCGTCCTAGTCCAATGACTGCATATAAGCGCTTTCTCAATCTGCCTTCACCCCTCCTAAATTGCTTTATCTGCAAATAGTCTACCATATTATAACTCATTTGTGACCATTAACGATAAATAGTATACAAAAAGTTAGCTGGCACCTGCCAGCTAACTTTTTAATTATAGATCATCTAACATTTGAAACTGTGATTTAACAAGACCATAATACTCACCTTGTTTTTCCATTAGTTCATCATGACTACCTTGTTCTAAGATCTTACCATGTTCTAGAACAATAATGTTATCTGAATCGCGAATAGTTGATAAGCGATGTGCAATTATAATCGATGTCCGCCCTTTTAATAACCTCTTTAACGCTTTTTGGATTTTAACTTCAGTTTCTGTGTCAATACTGGCAGTAGCTTCATCTAAAATGATAATTCGTGGGTCTGCCAGTAAAGCACGCGCAAAAGATAATAATTGACGTTCACCAGCCGATAAAATATTACCTCTCTCTTCTACTTCTGTTTCATAATTATCTGCTAATCGACTAATAAACTCATCAGCACCAACGACTTTAGCCGCTTCAATCACTTCATCATCAGATGCATCTGGTCTGCCGAAGCGTATGTTTTCCATAATCGTTCCTGAAAAGATAAAAGTATCTTGTAAGACGACACTAATTCTTTGTCTTAAATCATCTAGTTTCACATCTCTTAAATCATGGCCATCTATCTTAATCGCGCCCTTTGTTACATCATAGAAACGGTTAATTAAGTTAGCGATCGTTGTCTTACCTGAACCTGTGTGACCAACTAAAGCTACAGATTGACCTGGTTTCATCTCAAGTGAAATTTCGTGTAAGGCAATACGTTTTTCATCATAAGCGAATTGTACTTTGTCGAATTCAATATGCCCTTCAATATCATCTAAAGCCTTAGCATCTTCTTTTTCTTTTACATTCGGCTCTTCATCTAGAAATTCAAAAATACGCTCTGATGCTGACATCGCCATTAATAATTGGTTATACATTTGGCCAAGTCTTGAGATCGGCTCCCAGAACATATTCATAAATAACGCAAATGTGATAAAAACACCAACTGTCACATTACCAGTAATAATTAAAAACGAACCAAATGCTAATAAAATCGCAACTCCAAACGCGTTACTCATTTCAACAAACGGTCTAAACATCGCACTCTTTTTCGTCGCTGTTTTCCAATTAGAGTAATTATCAGTATTAACACCGTCAAAAAACTCTGTGTTTTCCTTCTCTTGAGCAAAAGATTGCGTAATACGAATTCCTTGTATACTTTCGTTTAAGTGTGAGTTCAAACGGGACTGTTGAATTCTTACTTGCTGCCAAGAACGGCGAATATTTTTACGTAAACGAGTTGAAATATAAAACATAATTGGAATGATCACAATAACGGCCGCAGCTAATTCAGGACTCAATACAAATAATATAATGATAATACTTACTAGCGTAATAACGTCCATGATCAAGTTGATAATCCCGTTAGTGAACAATTCTTGTAATGAGTTTATATCATTCATAATTCTTACGATGATACTTCCGGCTGAACGATTATCAAAAAATCGATTCGAAAGTCTTTGAACATGCGAGAACAAATGCTTACGTAAGTCATATATAACATTCTGTCCAAGTAGGTTAACGTATTTAATCCTAACCATGTTGCCGATATAACTCAAACCATACAATATTGCAATACCTACAATAAGTTGCATCAGTAAATTAGCGTCATTATTTTCAATAGCAACATCAAAAGCAACTGTACCAACTAAGATCGGAACAACTATTCTAACAGCTGTTGATACTAACATCGCGATAATAGCAATAGGTAAAATCGTTTTAGCATATGGTTTTAAATACTCTAATAAACGCACGAGCTGTTTCCAGTTAAACGGCTTATCAACAGCAACATCTTGTGTGTAGTGAAATCGTTTTAAATGAGGGCTTTCTTTCCTCGTCTCAGTAGCCATTCTCATCCCCTCCTTTTATACATGTTGTTTTCCTAATATTGCTTCTCTGTCTTGATATTGAATGTCATAAATGCGCTGATATGGTCCATTGTTTTGTAGTAAGAAATCGTGCTTACCACGTTCAACTATTTCACCGTCTTCTAATACTAGAATTTCATCTGCATGTTTTAGTGATGAAATACGATGAGCAATAATAAACGTTGTACGATCGTGCATGACTTCTTTTAAAGCGGCCTGAATTTTAAATTCTGTTTGCATATCAACTGCTGATGTTGCATCATCCAACACTAGAATACTTGGATCAATCAATAAAGCACGAGCAATAGATATTCTTTGTTTTTGTCCGCCAGATAAGCCCATACCACGCTCACCTAATAGCGTGTCATATCCATTTGGCATTTCGGTAATGAAATCATGTGCCTGCGCTCGTTTAGCAGCATCAATAATGTCATCCATAGTCGCTTCTGGGTTACCGTAAGCGATATTTTCTTTAATTGTCGTTGAAAATAAGAATGGCTCTTGAAGAACGAAGCCAATATGTTTACGCAAGTCTTTCAATGAAAAATCGGATGTCGGTCTACCATCGATCAGTACTTCACCTTGTTCTGGTTCATAAAATCGTGTCATTAACTGCGTAATGCTTGATTTACCAGACCCTGTCGCACCAATAAGTCCAACCACTTTCCCAGATGGAGCATCAAACGAAATATTTTTCAAAGCTTCATCGTCATCCTCTACATAAGTTAATGTCACATGATTAAAAGTGACATGGCCTTTAATATTTTCACCTTTTGGCTTTATTGAGTCATCTAATTCTAAATCAGACTCAAGAACTTCTAATAAACGTTCTCCTGACGCTTTTGCTTGTGAGAACATATTTACGACGAATCCAAAGTTCATCAGTGGACCTAAGAACATCCAAACTAAGGAAAAGAAAGCAGCTAACTCACCAGGTTGTAAACTACCCTGCATAACGAGAAAACCACCGTAAGCTAATAAAGCTACGACAGATACGTTACCGACAAACTCCATAAACGGCATATATTTTGACCAAATCTTAGCAGTTTTTAAGTAATGATCGCGGTAATTTTCTCCTTTTTCTTCATACCTTCCAATTTCAAAGTCTTCACGTGACAATGACTTAACAGTGTTCATCCCTGAAACATTCTCTTGCACACGTGTATTCATTCGACCGAACGAACGGCGTATCCCTAAAAATGCAGGGTGAACACGTTTATCAAACATATAAACTGATACGGCTAAAAACGGCATAGCCGCCATTGTGACAAGTGCAAGTGGTACAGAATAGTAGAACATAACTAATAAGCTAACTGTCACCATTGAGAAGATCCGTAACATCTCTGCAAAACCAAATGATAAGAAGAAACGAAAGCCTTCTACATCAGCTGTTAAACGAGACATTAAATCACCTGTTTTAGCGTTATCATAGTATTTAAAGGATAGACGTTGTAGTTTTTTATACAAGTCGTCTCGTACATTATAAACCGTTGAAATACCGAATAAGTCGCCTAAATACTGTTGAGTATATACCGTTAAAGCTTTGATCCCCATTAACACTATAAATGCTATTACGATCATAGGTATTAATTCAAAGTTTCCAGGATAAATAACTTCATCAATCGTCAACTGAAGCACAACCGGATATGCAGCGGTAATTACCGTTACAAATATCATCGAAATTAACGAAAGTATTAAAAACCGTCGATAAGGCCAATAATACTTTTTTAGTTTTTTTAATATGTCCAAGCCTTCTCCCTCACTTTCTGTTTAATCAAAAATGGTGCTTTTATAAATATATCGGGATACGAAATAAATTTCCACCCTTTTGCTTAAATTTTTCGAAAAAAATTTATTTTATAACTATTTTATCATTTTTCGAATAGAACAGCGCAGATCAAACTCAAAATATCCTAAACAAAATGATTAATCGTTATTGACTGTAAAATCGATAGGTCACGTAAACCTACAGATGAACGAAAGACCTATTAATAGGGTGAGCCAAGGAATTCGATTAACAATTCTAGTTAATGAACCAATAGACTGAATAAATTTCAGTCCCAAGTCTAACGTTCTCTTTTGATGACTGTGTTAATATCAATGAGTATGAACAAGGAGGGAAATCAAATGAAAGACACCAACACCACATTCGCTGTTGAGGCGAATAATATGGTAAAAGAGTTTGGAAAAGAACGTGCCGTTGACGGGATCAGCCTTAGAGTGCCTAAAGGGATCGTCTATGGATTTCTCGGTCCAAATGGCGCAGGTAAAACGACCATGATTCGTATGTTAGCAACACTGTTAAAACCAAATGAAGGGCATGCAAAAGTGATGGGGTATGACCTCGATCAAGAAGCCAATTTTGTCAGACAGTCCATTAGTTTAACAGGACAGTTCGCTTCTGTTGATGAAGAACTGTCTGGAAAAGAAAATTTAATCTTCATTGGTCGACTTGTTGGTTATTCAAAGAAAGAAGCAAAGATTCGGGCAAAGGATCTATTAGCAGCATTTAAACTAGAAGATGCCGCTAAACGCCAAGTGAAAAAGTATTCAGGTGGAATGAGACGCCGACTTGACATAGCCGCTAGTATCGTCACTTCCCCAGAACTACTATTTTTAGATGAACCAACAACAGGACTTGACCCAAGAAGTCGAAATGAAGTATGGGATATTGTACGTACTCTCGTTAAGAACGGTACGACGGTCTTTTTAACGACTCAATATTTAGAAGAAGCCGATCAATTAGCAGATTTGATTGGGGTTATTGACCAAGGGAAATTAATTGCAGAAGGAACAAGCAAGGAATTAAAAGCTTCGATTGGTGCAGGTAGTTTAGCTATTCATTTCGATGATGAAAAAGAGCTCGAAAAAGCAGTTAGCATATTTAAAGAACAATTTAACCAAACAGCTACAATAAAAGAAGAGGACATTTCATTAACTGTTACGATTACTGAACACGCAAAGGCTGCAAGAGCGTTAGGTGAATTAGCGAATGCTAACGTTCAAATTAAAGACTTTTCAATGAGTCAACCGAGCCTAGATGAAGTTTTCCTAACATTAACCGGTAAAACTTCAGACCAAGAGCAAGCACAAATAGAAGAGGAGGTGGCTACATGAAAAACCAATCATCATTAGAAAATGCCATTAGTCATACCGATCGACCTAAAAAACCAAGTGCTATCAGTGCTTCTGCTACATTTGCTTGGCGTTCTTTACTTCGGATCCGCTATGTGCCAGAACAGCTCTTTGATGTGACGATTTTTCCGATTATATTTTTATTAATGTTCACCTACTTATTTGGCGGTGCGATCTCAGGTTCGACAGGTGAATACTTAGATTACGTATTGCCAGGCATCCTCGTTATGACCGTTGCTATGATTACGATGTACACTGGACTTGATTTAAACAAAGATATTGAAAAGGGTGTGTTTGACCGCTTTCGGACATTACCGATATGGCAGCCTTCCGTTTTAGTCGGGGCATTGTTTGTTGATTTAGTACGTTATACACTTGCATCAACCATCATGATTACACTTGGCTACATTTTAGGCTTTAGAGCTGAAGATGGATTAAGTGGTCTCATATTTGCCGTTAGTTTACTACTATTGTTCGCATTTAGCTTATCGTGGGTGTGGACGATGTTAGGTATTATTGTCCGATCAGAAAAAGCATTGATGGCAATTAGTATGATGATCCTGTTTCCATTAACATTTCTAAGTAGTGTGTTCGTCGATCCATCAACCATGCCAAATTGGCTTCAGTATTTCGTCGATATTAACCCTATTACCTTCGTAGTTGATGCTGTTCGTGGACTTATTCATGGAACCGCTACAACAAGCGACATTATGATCATCCTATATATATCGATTGGCCTAATTCTTCTATTCGGAACCTTAACCATGTACTTCTTCCGAAACAAAAATTAACAAAGGTTTGAGACAAAAGATATACTTATGATGCCATTCGGCGCATTCATCAAAGCGCCTTAAACCAACGCTCTGTTAAAGTCCGTTGTTGTTATTGTGATTCGCTTTCGGTGGACGCTTTCACCCGCAGGGCGGCCGCCATCCAAAACCTCACTCTGAATTGTGTCTCTACCCCAACAAATATTGTAGAGCCAAAATAAAACCCGAACGAAATTATATTTTCGTTCGGGTTTTGTGTATTAATGCTTAGTTTTGTCAACCTCTTATACATTTTATTAAGTATATGATGTTATAAAGTCTATAAAGCTAAAACAGCTTTAAACTATTTACCTAAAACACGGTTAACACGTTTCGTTAACATTTTCATGCCGCTTCCACCAGCTTGAAAGTGACGTAGGTTACCCTCAGCATCAAATACATAATAGGCAGGGACATATTCATTCTCAAATGCGTCAGTTAATTTGTGTTCATTGTCAACGAAAATAGACTGAGTAATACCATGCTCTTCTGCTACTTCTTTAATTTGTTCAAGGTCTAAGTCCTTCTCAGAACGTGGCATATGAACAGCGATTACATTTAATTCATCCGCATAATCATCTCTGAATTGATTAATCTGTGGCATCGCTTCTTTACACATGCCGCAACTGACTGACCAGAAATGAATTAACGTTGGTTTATCGCCAACTAAGTCTTCTCGTGAAACTTCACCGTTAAGCCATTCTGTTGCGCCTGTAATTTCAGGCATTGGTGTACGTAATTTCATGTTTAATCCTCCTGAATCGTTCCTTATAATGAAAAAGGCCTAACACTAAAACGAATGTTAGACCCTTTTTATTTCACTACCCTTAACTTATAGAGTCTTTTGTCCTGGCTTCCAGTTTGCTGGGCAAAGACCGCCAGTTTGTAGTGCTTGTAATACACGTAGAGTTTCGTCTACATCACGACCAATGTCGTTATGAAATACTGTAGCATACTTTAATTCGCCTTCAGGGTCAATGATAAATAGGCCACGTAAAGCGATACCTTCTTCTTCAATTAATACACCATAGTCTTTAGATACTTGATGGTTCGTATCTGCTGCTAATGGGTATTTTAATTGTTCAAGACCGTTATCTTCACGGCTCGTGTTAATCCAAGCTAAATGCGTGTGGATTGTATCAGTTGAAACACCGATTACTTCTGCATCTAAGTCTTCAAACTCATCATAACGATCAGACATCGCTGTAATTTCCGTCGGGCATACGAAAGTGAAGTCCATTGGATAATAGAATAGGACTGTCCACTTATCTTCTTTCATATTCTCTTCAAGAGATACTTTGCCAAACTCTTTGTCTGCCATTACTGCATCCATTTCAAAGCGTGGTGCTTGTTTACCTACCATACGTTCTGCCATGATCAATACCTCCATTAATATGTATTTATTGTTTAGAACAAATATAAATTATAACAAATCTATACCATTCGTCAAGAATATATATTTGACACATACTTATCTATCAGTTTCATTGTTACCTATTTACCATTTTTTAAACATATGATTAGATAGGTTAAGAATGTGGTATATACTTAAAGAAGTAATAAAAAAGAAAGGGTTTTTAAACTATGGACTTTATTAACTTTGAAGCTATGATCGATTCATTACTTACAATAGGTGGACAACTTTTATTACTCATCATTGTCTACTTAATTGTTGCCCCACTTGGTAAAAGGTTAGTTGCTTCAAGCATTCAACAAGTAGCCAAAAGGCAAAAATTAAGTGAAGGACGCTCCAAAACGTTAGAGAACCTCTCATTGAATGTGTTTACATACGTTTTACTGTTTTTCTTTATCGTGACTTTCTTAGGCATTTTAGGTATTCCGCTTGGCCCGATATTAGCTGGTGCTGGTGTTGTCGGTTTAGCGATCGGCTTTGGTGCTCAAGGGTTAGTGAGCGATGTTGTAACAGGATTCTTTATTTTAATCGAAAAACAAATTGATGTAGATGATTATGTCACAGCCGGTGGTCATGATGGAGTTGTTGAGGAATTAGGGTTAAGAACGACTAAATTACGCGGCTTTGACGGGACTTTACACTATATCCCAAACCGTAACATCCAAGTCGTAAACAATCATACCCGCGGAAATATGCGTGCATTAGTTGATATGAGTATTGGATATGGAGAAAATATCGACGAAGCTATTCGTGTTCTTCAAAATGTATGTGACCAATTTACCAGTGATGAACGACTAAAAGAAGGACCTGATGTTGTTGGTGTACAGAGCTTTGGCTCATCTGATATTGTCCTACGCGTAATTGCCCAAACTGAAAAAATGGAACAATGGGCTGTTGAACGCGACTTACGTAAAGCCATGAGAGAGGCGTTAGATGAAGAAGGTATAGAAATTTCATTACCTCATCGCGTTGTTTTAAATAAAGATGAATAACAAGAAGTATTGAGCTCATGTTTATTAGCATGAGCTCTTATTTTATGTGAATATTATAGTCAAGAGGTGATTTAAAATGAAGTATGTCATTATAGGTGGGGATGCTTCTGGGATGAGTGCAGCTATGCAAATAACACGTGGAAGTGAAGATTCAAACGAGATTATTACATTAGAACGCGGTCAATATTATTCTTATGGGCAATGTGGCCTTCCTTATGTCATTAGTGGTCAAGTGGAATCTACTGAGGATGTGATTGCTCGTCCTGTTGAGGTTTTCCGTGAGAAATATGGCATTGATGCTCGTATTCATCACAACGTTACAGAGATAGATGAAAAAAAACAGATGGTAAAAGGTATTGAAACGATTTCTGGTAAGCCTTTTCAAATAGAGTATGACAAGCTTTTAATCGCAACTGGCGTTAGTCCTGTCCAACCAGATTGGGAAGGTATTAAATTAGACGGCATTTTATCAATGAAGGACATTCCTGATACTAAAGAGATTCTAAACTATATTGACCACCACCAACCTGAAACAGTTACGATCGCTGGCGGTGGTTTCATCGGCTTAGAATTAGCAGAAAACTTTAAAGAGATTGGGAAAAACGTCCGTATCATCCAACGGAGTAACCAGTTAATGAATCCAATTGATTATGATATGGCTGAACTAATTCATAAGGAGGCTGAAGAAAAAGGCGTAGAGCTTATCTTTGAAGAATCAGTTCAATCATTTAGCGGAGATCACCACGTTAATGCCGTTGTTACTGATCAAAACAAATATCCTACTGACATGGTCTTAATTAATGTAGGGGTTAAACCAAATACAGAGCTAGTATCAAGAGCTGATTTTCATCTTGGATCAAAAGGTGAAATGATTGTTAATTCATATATGGAAACAAACATACCAAATATTTATGCCGCTGGGGATTGCGCCAGTCATTACAATAGAGTTAAACAACTAAATGACTTTGTCCCACTTGGTACTACAGCAAATAAACAAGGTATGATTGCTGGTATGAATATGGTTGGACAGCATAGAGCATTTCAAGGAATTGTTGGAACGTCCATCTTAAAGTTTTTGGATTTAGATATAGGAAGAACAGGATTATCAGAGAAAGAAACTAAACAATTAAACATTCCATATGACACCGTTAAAGTCGAAACGAACGCGATTGCCGGCTATTATAAAAAAGGTCAAAAAATTACGGTTAAAATTGTGTATGAAAAACAATCTAAACGATTATTAGGAGGACAAGTAATTGGCGTTAAGGGCGTTGATAAACGAATTGACGTCTTAGCTACAGCTTTATATCATAACATGACAACTGAACAGCTACTTAACTTAGACTTATCTTATGCCCCACCCTACAACGGCGTGTGGGACCCTATTCAACAAGCTGCAAGAAAAACACTATAATAACCCTATCTATAAGCTTCCAAATAATTGGGGGCTTTTTGGTGCAGGATCATCGTTTAAAGATACAGAGTTTTACAAAAGTCTTTAAATTGTGAAAAGATATGACATCCTCTTCAACTATACTGGAACTTTTTCCGATATAATAAAACAATAGAAGCAAGACTTTTAATCTAGGGGGGCGTTTATATTGGGGAATAAAAAATTCCGCTTCAGTTTACGTTTAAAGCTTGTGATCTTTACAACAATCTTAGCCACTATTACTTAATCAACGAGTGGATTTTTCATTTGCGTACTTAATGATTATTTAAGTCATTATATTAATTTATCTGAAGTAGTCTTTACCTTAACAACACTAACATTAGGAGTGATTTGGTCAGGTATTTTAGCGTATTTCGCCGCTAGAGTAATTACTAAGCCGTTGAACAAGCTCGAGGAAGTAGCTGCGGAAGCTTCAAAAGGCAACATCGCTTGAGTAAATTTGTTTGTTCTGCTATGTCACCAACTAGTGAAATAATTTGCTCAACTTTATTAGCATTGTCTACTAATCTGTTAAATGACTCTAAAGAGGATTCTTGTTGAGAAGCGAGTTTGTGTATGCCATCAATTAATGACTGCGTAGGGTTTCCACTAGCCGTTTCTAGCATTCGAGGCATCGCGTGAGGCGGCGACTCCTGCGGGAACAGCGCGAGCCGAAGATCCACTTTGGCAAATGCTTTTCTTGCCAAAGTTAGCTGAGGCCGTGCCCGCGGAAAGCGTCCGCCGGTAAGCGATGCCTCGAATGCCTCCACCCAAACTTGTCAGAATTTTATCCAAACCCCAATATATATTAGAGCCTTTTAAAAAAAGGGTGGCACACTTTACGTCACCTCTTTTCCTAAAATATATCAGCGGTCGTATATACACCAGCACTAGAGAGCTTTTATCAGGCTCACCCACTACTAACTCCTCATCATTTTAGTCACAGCTTCAATTCCTACTTCAATTGCGTCTTCTTTTGGGTTAAGTTTGCTATTGTGAAGCCCGTGTGGTGAATTAACCCCTAACCAAAACATAAAGCCTGGTAATTCCTTTAGCATATAACCGAAGTCTTCTCCTGTCATTGCTTCTTCTGCTTCAATAAACTGAATGCTAGAATTAGTTACTGCTTCTTTAAATTGTTCGACATATATTCCGTTATTATAAACCATATAGTAATTAGCCCCATAGTCAACACGCGTCCTACAGTCATAACGCTCTTCAATGCCCCTAAGGATTCGCTCTATTGATTCTTTAATCTGTGGCATCGTTTTAGCTTTTGTTGTACGAATCGTTCCTTCAACGCGTGCTGATTCAGGGATAATGTTTTGAACTGTCCCTGCTTCCATCTTCCCTAACGTTACAACTGCATTTTCTAAAGGATTAACCATACGTCCGACGACTTGTTGTAGCTGCACGTTAAAGGTACTTGCTGCCATCATCATGTCTTTCGTTTCATGAGGATACGCAGCATGGCCACCTTTACCATGAAAATCAATAAATAATTCACTCGTATTCGCAAAAAGCAGCCCCTCTTTAGACGCAACAGTTCCCACTGGCCTGTTTGGGTCAACGTGCAAAGCAAAAATATAATCGATCTCATACTGTTTCATTTCGTCACTTTCAAGCATTGGTAAAGCCCCACCAGGTCCTTCTTCGGCTGGTTGGAATATAAATAATGCGTTATGTTCAATTCGTTCATGGACTATTTGCGTTAAAGAACCTAGTGCGATCGTCATATGAAAGTCATGTCCACACGCATGCATGCGTCCATCATGTTGCGAGATAAAATCTAGGTCTGTTTGTTCTGTAATTGGTAAGCCATCGATATCTGCGCGGTAAGCTACCGTTTTCTCCCCTACTACTCCCTTAACATAAACAAAAATCCCTGTCTTCCAAGTTGTCACTGCCATATGTTCTTGTGGAAGTGTATTAAGATAATCGAGTAAGTACTGTTGTGTTTTATATTCCTGAAAGCCTAACTCTGGAATTTGGTGAAGATCACGTCTTATTTTAATCCAATTAGTCTTTGTCATCATTCTTCCGACCTTTCCTTATGTATATCAAAAAAGCGGAAATCACAAAAGTGACTCCCGCTTTTAATTATGAATGATGACCTTTTAGTTGTCTAGCTTACGTAGTTCTTGTTTGATCTCTGTTTTATTACGTGTTTGTTCATCAATTTCTTTAATTTTCTTAGCTGGTGTACCAGCAACAACTGTGTTTGGTGCAACATCTTCTGTAACGATTGAACCAGCTGCAACTACTGCCCCTTCTCCAACTGTTACACCTTCTAAAATTACAGCGTTAGCACCAACAACTGCACCATCTTCTACAATTACTGGCTTAGCAGATGGTGGCTCAATCACACCTGCTAGAACAGAACCAGCACCAATGTGGCAATTTTTACCAACTGTTGCACGTCCACCTAGGACAACGTTCATATCGATCATCGTACCTTCACCGACAACTGCACCAATATTAATAGCTGCACCAAGCATAATAACTGCACCGTCTCCAATTTCAACTTGGTCACGAATAATTGCACCTGGTTCAATTCGTGCGTTAATATTTTTCATATCCAACGTTGGGATCGCAGAATTACGACGGTCATTTTCAATCACATAATCTTTAATAGCTGATTCATGCTTAGCTAATTCTTCTTTCACAACGCTCCACTCACCAAAGATTACACCAGAATTGCCTGTAATAAATGCTTGCACATCTTCATGAAAGTCAACATTATCTAAATCACCTTTAACGTAAACTTTCACTGGTGTTGATTTCTTTGCGTTTGAAATAAAATTAATAATCTCGTTTGCATCCATTTGGTTCATCGTACAATCCTCCATCATAAGTTCTTTTTACTATTTTAATTTATCAAAGGTCCCATATTTGTTACAAGTGAAAGATTCCTTTAAATTAAATTAAGTTTTTATGCTTTATTTTGTGAACGATAAAATTCATTACGGTATTGCTTCAATAACTGTCTTCTTGTGACGATTCCTTGCATTTGTTGGTCTTCATCTACTACACAAACAAAGTTGTAATCAATTAATTCGTGTAAGGCTTGCTCCATTGTGTCATGAACTAATAAAGTAGGAACTTCATGGTCCATACAATCACCAACTGTATTTTCTTCTAATTTTTCAACTTCAATCTTTTCAACACCAAACATAGCTTCTAGAATATTTGATTTGCTAATAATGCCTTCAAACTTCCCATGAAAATCTAGTACGGGTACGGCGTTATAACCTGTTTTAGTCAAAACTAATAGTGCGTGTTCTAGTGGGTTTTTGTTTTGAACGTGTGCGACCTTTTCAGCATCAATCATCATTTCTTTTACAAGAGTTGTGGTTAAATCAAACTCTTTAGCTTCTAGCATGTTTGTCCTCCTCATTAAACGAAACAGTTAAAATTTGTCTCGTTTCCGATAATGATTTTAACACAAATCAAGAAAAATGGGTATTGTTTCGCTAAGTTGAAAAATGAGCTATACTAGATCAATAGAAATGAGGTGGTGTTTGATGCCATATGAATACTCAAGAAAAGAAGAAACTGTCAATGCTCTAACTCATGGGCTTGGGGCTTTTTTAAGTGTTCTTGGGCTTGTTGTATTAATTGTATTTGCTTCACTAAATGGTAGCCCTTGGCAAGTTGTTTCTGTATCGATTTATGGAACGACGATGTTATTAATGTATTTATCTTCAACTATTGTACATAGTTTAAAGTCAGGTAAAGCGAAGGATATCTTTTTATTTATTGATCACTCTTCCATTTACCTGTTTATCGCGGGGACATATACTCCTATATTACTCGTACTGTTACGCGGACCTATTGGTTGGACCCTTTTAGGCGTTGTTTGGGGTGTTGCCATTTTAGGGATTGTGTTTAAAGTGTTTTTTGTTAATAGATTTATGGTTGTATCAACGTTAATTTATATCTTCCTCGGTTGGTTTATTGTATTTGCGTGGCGCCCGCTCTCAGCTGAGATGGATTTAATGGGCTTAATTTATTTAATTATTGGCGGAGTTTTATATTCTGTTGGTAGTATTTTTTATATGTGGCGAGGGTTCCCATATCATCACGCTGTCTGGCATATGTTTGTCATTGCCGGTAGCGCGTTTCACTTCTTTGCGATTTTGTTTTATGTAGTGTTGGCTTAATTTAACCGGTGAGGCTTTCTCACCGGTTTTTTAGCTTAATTAAAAAGGATACTGATTTAGTGACTGTCCACCATCTAGCGTAATCACTTCACCGTTCATGTATTTTGCTTTATCTGACAGCATGAAAAAGGCTAGCTCTCCAATTTCCTCTGGCTCACCTAATCGCTCTAAAGGCACTGACTTAATCGTACGTTTTGCTGCTTCTTCAGATTCCCAAAGTTTATCAGCTCCACCCGTACGATCAATTGGACCTGGTGCAATCGCGTTAGCTCGAATACCGTAACGTCTTCCCCATTCAACTGCTAACGTTCTTGTCATTGCTAAAACACCAGCTTTAGCAGAAGCTGAATGAATCACACCAGGACCTGCATCCCATGCGTAAGTTGCAACCATGTTTAAAATTGTTCCTTTAATACCTTTCTCAATCCAATAGTTCCCAACTGCCTGACTACAATAATAAGTCCCATTTAATACAATATCAATCACTGTATTCCATCCATTTGGTGATAGCTTTTCAGCTGGCGTAATAAAATTACCCGCAGCGTTGTTAACTAAGTGGTCAATTTGTCCAAAATGCTCTGTCACATCTTGAACCATCCTTTCCACATCTTCTAAATGACGAACATCCATAACCACTGTATGTACATCACCTGTTGCATCTTTTAAGATCTCCTTTTTAGCTTCTTTTAACTTATCTTCATTACGTCCCGTAATGGCAACACGTGCCCCTTCTTGAGCAAACTTTTTCGCCATATATTTCCCCATACCATTCGAACCGCCTGTTACAATGACTACTTCATTTTTCACTTAAACCTCTCCTCCATCGTCGATAATTAATCAAAACGTGTTAAAATGAATGAATATTCATTCTCTTTTATTGTAACGAACTACACTTCCCTTTTCAAAATTTTAAGACTAAAATTAACAATTTCATTAAGGTATCTAAAAGAGCACCTAAACATGCTATAATGCTAGTAAGATCAATAAAGGGATGGCAAAACATGGCTGAGAAAATAACAAGACGTTCATTTATAAAAAAGACTACAGTTGGTACATTAGGTACGATCGCCACAGCTTATGGTGGTTACTATTATGCCCATGATGTTGAACCGTTTTGGTTAAAAACCATATCTAACAACATTAAATCACATCGAATCCCAACTGAATTCAATGATTTTAAAATTGTTCAATTCACCGATACACATATCGGTTTTCAATATCGAAACAAAGATTTAAAAAAATTAATTAATGCAATTCAAAATCAACAACCCGATCTAATCGTTTTTACAGGAGATTTAACAGATGACCCTTCATTAGTTTCAAATGATAAGTTTGAAGAAATAGTACATGAGTTAAGTCGGTTAGAAGCACCTTACGGAAAGTATTGGATATACGGAAACCACGATCATGGTGGTTATGGAACTAATACAATCTTAGATGTCATGAATCAATCTGGTTTTTCTCTATTAATGAATGAGACTGAACAAATTACGGTTGATGAACAACATATTAATTTATCCGGTTTAGATGATATCCTACTCGGTAATCCTTCTCTTGAGGGGTTGGTTTCACATGATGAAGCAAGCTTTAACATATTGTTATGTCATGAGCCTGACTATGCAGATGAGGTTGTTGATTATCCTTTTGACTTACAATTATCAGGTCATAGCCATGGTGGACAAGTACAAATTCCTTTTTATGGATATGTTGTCACACCAACGCTTGGACAAAAGTATGTCGAGGGTAAACATACATTAGGAAATCGTCCGCTTCAATTATTCACTTCTCGAGGCGTTGGGACGACAAGGCTGCCATTCCGCTTTTTATGCCGTCCAGAAATTAATGTTTTCACACTAATAAGCGAATCTATTTAGCCTTTGTCAATAAATTGTTAAAATATGCTACATTGTTTTACTTATATCAACTGTTGGTCATGTTACAATATGGGTGATTAGGAAATGGAGTTGATCTACATGTTTAAACAACGATATGGTTTATTTATTTTAAGTTTAATAGCCGTAATGTTATTTTTAGCAGCATGTAATGGAAGTGAAGCAAGTGAAATTGAACAAGAGATTAGCTTAGATATCGAGCCTTTTGAATATACTAACCAAGATGAAGAAGCTGTTTCATTGGAGGATTTAGAAGGTACATATTGGGTAGCTAACTTTATTTTCACAAATTGTGATACAGTTTGCCCGCCTATGACAGCTAATATGGCAGGCCTTCAAGAAGAAGCAGACGAAAATGATCTAGATGTTCGTTTCGTGTCATTTTCAGTAGACCCTGAATATGATGACCCTGAAACGTTGAAAACATTTGCAAATCAATTCGGTGCTGATTATTCAAATTGGGATTTACTAACAGGCTATTCTCAAGAAGAAATTGAAAGCTATGCAGCTAGCTCTTTCCAATTACTTGTTTCTAAGGTTGATGGTCACGACCAAGTGAGTCATGGAACTTCTTTTTACATTGTTAATCCAGAGGGAACTGCAATTAATACCTACTCTGGAACAAGTTCAGAGGAAATGGATCGATTAATGAATGATTTAAACATTCTATTACAAGATAACTAAATTAAAATTCACAAAACACCAATCACGGTCACAGACGATCTTGATTGGTGTTTTGTTTTATTACCACTTATACTTTAATCATTTCTAATGAGCAGATATACAATTAATCCTAAAATCGGGAACAATATAGTACCGAACAAAGTAATCATAGCATATTCGCTACTTTTCCCTTTCCGAATAGCATCTCGATATGCCCAAACACTTGTAAATATGTTCAAGATAAACAGAGCTAATATGATCAATAGAACCAATGCAATGAGTTCCATACACTTCCCCCTTTAACTTTTACTATTGTATGATAAATGAGGGAGTGCATGAAACCATTTTGTCAATTTTTCATTTTAAGATGTCGTGTTTCTGTTGCGTATAAATTGTGATAAACTTTTACCCATGGAATAAACCATTAACACAATACCAAAAGCAGTTACCGATAATAATAGACTTACGATGAGTTGTTTCATCCCTTCAAGGCTACTGACTAAACTGTGCTCTGTTAAATACAAATAACCAACAATGATGACAAAAATTGTTGTACTAGACACCCAGTAAGTCAACGTATGAAGGCAATCACGACTCATCCAAAAATGAATTAACGGCTTTATTAAAAAATATAAACAGACCATCATGGTTAAAAACAAGCCGATAAATAAATTATTCGATAGGATTAAACCATATAATTCATCGAACATACTATCCCCTCCTATCACCATTATCAACGGTTGTAGGGTATTTTAAACATAAATCTAGAAAGCAAGGTGACATAAGTGGAACAATATTTAAACGATCATGTTAAAAATATTGAAATTTCAGGTATTCGAAAGTTTTTTAATTTAGTCTCAGGTAAGGATGACGTTGTTTCATTAACTATTGGACAACCAGACTTTCAAACTCCTGAACATATTAAAGAGGCAACAAAAAAAGCAATTGATGACAACCAAACCGTCTATACACCTAATGCTGGAATCTTACCTCTACGTCAAGCCATTCATGATGTAACAAAAGAAAAATATGGTTTGTCTTATGACCCTGAAGAAGAAATCATCGTTTCAGTTGGGGCTTCTGAAGCCATTGACATAACACTTAGAACTATTGTGAAGCCGGGCGATGAGGTACTATTACCCGGCCCAGTCTACCCAGGTTATGAACCATTAATTAAACTAGCTGGTGCTACGCCAGTTCACATTGATACGCGTGATTATAACTTTAAGTTAACAGCTGATTTAATTAAAGAGCATATCACTGATAAAACGAAATGTGTCATTCTTCCATATCCATCAAACCCTACTGGCGTAACATTGACAAAAAATGAACTTAAAGAAATTACACAGTTACTAAAAGATTTACCAATATTTATCTTAGCGGATGAAATATACAGTGAATTAACTTATGGAGTAGAACACGTATCCATTGCAAGTTTTGAAGAAGTTAGAAAACAAACGATCGTTATTCAAGGTGTATCTAAGTCACATTCAATGACAGGGTTTAGAATCGGATACTTGTTAGCTGATAGTGCCATTAGAAAACATATTTTAAAAGTTCACCAATATAATGTTTCTTGCCCAACATCTATAAGTCAGTACGCTGCTTTACAAGCTTTAACAATGGGTAAAAATGATAGTCATATTATGCGGGAAGCTTATTCAGAAAGACGCGTTTACGTATTAAAGCGTTTGGAGAAAATGGGGTTAGAGGTTGTGGAACCTGATGGCGCATTCTATGTTTTTCCTAAAATTAATATACCTAACTACACTTCCTTTGAATTAGCGTTAAGATTAGTTGATGAAGTCGGATTAGCTTTAGTTCCAGGAGATGCATTTAGCGAATATGGTGAAGGTTATTTGCGCTTATCCTATGCTTATCATATGTCAGTTTTAGAAGAAGGACTCAACCGTTTAGAACAATTTTTAACTAAACAGTAATATTCAAATAAATATTTAAAGCCCGGCTTTTTAAGTAAACCACTTAAACACCGGGCTTTTTAATCAATTATTTGTTTACGCCCTTTTGGTTCTAATTTTAAATACTCATTAATTAATCCGTCCAACTCCTGTGAAAGCCTAACCGATTCATAGCTTGTATAACCTTTCTCTGATGCCACTTCAATCATTTCTTTACGTAATACTTCTATTTTAGTCTCTAAATAAATTAATCGCTCTTGCTCTTTCAATTACTGTTTCCCCCTCAGTGTAAACACCATAGCCTAATTAAAATATTTTATTGCTAAAATTCAATTATGTCAAAGGTTTATTAAGCAAAAATTTAATTTGTTAAATAAAATTAATATACTATAAACATTCTGTTAACAACCAGCAAATTAGTCATATGTTTATAGAAATGATTTATAAGCTTTATGTATGA
Organism: Alkalibacillus silvisoli; assembly: GCF_039521975.1. Taxonomy (NCBI): domain Bacteria; kingdom Bacillati; phylum Bacillota; class Bacilli; order Caryophanales; family Bacillaceae; genus Alkalibacillus; species Alkalibacillus silvisoli. The sequence goes on from NZ_BAAACZ010000005.1 coordinate 49,371, forward strand.
TGAAATTAATTACACGAATATACTTATTATATGATAGGATATATAATAAGAGGTTGTTAGATTTATTTTACATAATAATTGGGTATTTTGAAATGAGAAAGGAAGAGCCTTCTTGAAAAGAGAAATATGGGAATGGACAAAAGCGATTGTCATAGCATTAGTCATAGCTTTCATATTACGAACTTTCATTTTTGCTACGTCTGTTGTTGAAGGTGCAAGTATGGTCCCGACACTAGAAAGCGGAGAACGCGTTATTTTCAATAAAGCTGTCTACTTAATTGATGAACCAGACCGCGGAGACATCGTCATCATTCAGCACCCACATAAAAACTATGTCAAAAGAGTAATCGGCTTACCTAATGAAACTTTAGAAACGCGAGATAATGATTTATATATAGATGGCGAGCGAGTTGATGAAGAATATTTAACAGAGGAAGAATTACAAGGCACTGGCGATATTGAGCCAATTGTCATTCCAGATGGACAATACTATGTCATGGGGGACAATCGTGAAATCAGTAAAGATAGCCGAAATGGTCTCGGTTTAATTGAAGAAGACGATATTATTGGGCGTTCAGAAATTATTATCTTTCCATTCACAAACATGTCATTAACTAGATAGTTTAAAATCAAGATCACTTAATTAAACTGATACAAATTCGAACTTCAAAAATAAAGGTCTGTCCCATTTAGCCAAAACTACATGACTTTGGGGACAGACCTTTTTATTGTTCGATTAAACTTGGGATTTTCATAATTGATTTATTGAGTTGCTCTAGCTTCTTTTCAATTCGATGCAACAAATAAAATGTTACAAGAATCGGAAACCCCACATCCGGTACCCAATTAACCCATGCCTCCATCACAATCTTTAACCACCTTTCTCTTTCTAGTTCTTGAGTCTCTAATCTTAAAAAGGGGTGACCCATTATGAGTCACCCCATTAACTTAACTTATTTAATTAATTGGCACTTCCTCAACAGTACGTTCAACTACTTGCGCAAAATCAATTTCAGAAAGTGCTAAGCCATTTGAAGTGAAGATATCTTGCTCAATGATGGTTTCCATTGCTTCTTTAACTTGCTCAGCATTTACAGGTTCTACAGGATGATCAATACTGATTGTAGACATACGACCTTCTTCATTCCTAAATTTAAGCTCTAAACGCTTACTCATTTACTCTTTCCCCCTTTTATTGATTACCAACTAATAATAATTGATCATTTCGTAACGCCTCGTGTAGAGGGTCTTGACGAAGTTCTGATAATACTTGTGCTACTGCTTGAACGGCTTCATTTTCTGCTTCTGGCTTTACATTGTTATAGCTTCGACGCTGCAACACCTCTTCTCCCTCATCATCAATCCCTGTTACAAATACTAACTGCAGTTGACTATTGATTTTTTGTGCGTTTGTCATATCGTCAACCTCCTTTCACCCTTATAATCGTATGGAAATAAAAAAAGTGTGAAATGTTTTGAAACATTCCACACTTTTTCTTCGTCTAATATTAAAGAGTTCACAATCACTAATTAATGCTTTACGTTATCAATTACGCACGATCCAATAAAGTACGCAATTACGCCTAAAGATACAATTCCTAATGTTAAATTGATCGCATCCACTGTGGTGCACCTCCTAGAACAACTCATACGTTATTTACTAAAGCTATTTTATCAAAAAATATTGCTATTGAACATTATCATCTCATTAATGTTTTAAATAATGAAGACCGAAAAGACATTTTTGTACAAATTGTAACAATTAGTTCTTAAATCCTACACTGAAAAAGAGCAATTCGTGTTAAAATTTACATATACAAGAAAGGAACACAATAGGTGATAAATCATGATGTACTGCCCTAGATGCGGATCAAAAATTAAAGAAGACGAATCCTACTGTGTCATTTGTGGTGCTCAACTCCCAAAAGACATTGACGAACGTACACAAACGCAAAGTGGCCTTAACCGTTGGTGGTTAACCCCTATTGTGACACTTGTGTGTGTGTTAATTGCTGGAATTGGCCTCCATTTCTATTTAGAATACAATAATTCTTCTGCACAATCATTATACGATGAAGGTGTAGAACATGCTTTAGAAGGCCAGTACAACAGAGCTCAAAGTCTATTTGAAGAAGCAATTGATTATAATCCTAACTTTGAAGCTGCACAAGTCAATTCTGAATTTATGACTGTTGCTCTTGAAATTAATGAGAAATTAAATAATGTTGACACCTTAGTTGACCAAGGTGCATTTCAACAAGCTGTTCAAATAACAGAAGAAGCTGAAAGTCAGTTAAACTCTTATAATGGTGATATTATAAACCACTTATTAGAATCTATACTGGATAAGCGAAATGAAGTACGGATCACCCAAGTTGAACAGCGTTTAGCTGAGGAACCGGGAATTGAAGAGTTAAAAATCCTATTATGGCAAACTCAGTCCATCGAACATAACGAGGCAGAAGACTTAGAGAATTTAATGAAAGAAAGAATTGTAAGTCGTACAGCTAATGAAGCAAATGATAAATTACAAACGAACCAGTTTACTGCTGCTATTTCTATTGTTGAAGATGGATTAAGATACGTCCCTGAAAACGAACGACTAGACAGTTTAAAAACGACAATATCAAATCAACAGGCTGATTTTGAAACGCAGCAACAAGAACGAATTGAACAAGCTTTAACACAATATGAATCTGAACAAGAGCAAAATGAAAACGACGCAGTAGAGTTAAATGAAATCGAAGTTACAGTAAACGATTATGATGAAGTGAATGTATATGGTGAATTAACGAGTGTTGCAACTCGCCCAATCCATTCGATCTCAGTACAATATGTTTTATTAGATGACGATGAAGATGAAATTTTAGAAAATGAAACGTTCGTCTTTCCTGATACACTTTATCCTGATGAGACAGGTCAAATCGACCATACTCATAGTGATTTACCAGATGATTTTGATTCAGATGAAGTAAGTATATCAGTTGAACAAATCTCTTGGTTTCTAGACGGCCAAGAGGATTAGAGGTGATATGATGAACTACCAAATTAAAAAAACTGTACCTCTTATACTTTCCATGATGATTTTACTCATCGGGACCTTTGCGATTGTTTCTTATTACAACAGTTGGCAAGAAACAGCTTTAGGTTCTGATAATGCCATAGTTGAATCTGTAACAGATGAAGAAAGCGAAGAGCCTAATTTACAAGAGTTAATCCATGAAGCACAAAAGAGTGTTGTTCAAATCGAAGCAACTGGTCCACATAGCAGTCAAGGCTCTGGTTTCGTTTATAACGACCGAGGCGACATCATTACCAATGCCCACGTTGTTAAAGATGCTGATTCTGTATATGTGAAAACCTCAGAAGCACAAACTTATCCAGGTGCTGTGATTGGGATTGGTAATTCACAGGACATAGCGGTAATTCGTGTTCCACAACTTGCTAATAGTTCCACTCTAGAAATTGACCCTAATTTTGAGCCAAACATTGGCGATGAAATCCTTGCAGTAGGCAGCCCGCATGGATTTCAAAACACTGTTACATTGGGTCATATTTCTGGTACAGGTCGTGATATATCAGTTGACCAATATGAATATGCAGATCTCTACCAAATTTCAGCTAATATTTCACAAGGAAATAGTGGTGGACCTTTAATTCATGAAGAGTCAGGTAAGATTATCGGTATTAACTCTGCAGCTACTAATGAAGGGACAATTGGTTTTAGTATTCCAATCTCACAAATCTATGAGAGAGTTGCCATGTGGTCAGATACAGCCAATGATGATGATTTAAACTATGATGGAGACCCAACAACTTACTCAGAGATTGATCAACAATCGTTAAAACAAGACAGTGAGTATTTAATTAAATATTTCTATGAAACATTAAATGTACGTGATTATTTCACCGCGTATTCCTTATTAGGTATTGATGTACAATCAAATTATTCGTATCAAGATTTCCGTGAATTAATCGTTCATTCCATTGATATTGAAGTAACTGATCAAGAATTGCAAACTACCAGCGATCATGTAGCAACATTTGAAGTCAATTCTGATCATTCAATTCGTACAGATGAAGATACGCGCGAAACACACCATTACAAAACCATTTATGAAGTGGGATACGAAAATGATCAATTGAGGATTTTAGACTTAGACAGAGAACTATTATCTAAAACAAGTCATTCGACTTCAAATTAAATTGGTTTATTTAGGTGAATAACCATTCAAATAGACATAGGTCACCATATAGATATATTACATGTCTTGGGAGGTGATTTTATGTTTAAGCCAGGTTATTCACAGGCTGGATATGGTCATGGGGGGCACAACAACTTTGCCTTAATTGTTGTGCTTTTCATCTTATTGATTATCGTAGGTGCCGCTTTCTACTGCTAACACCTTACATGCATACGAGAGTTTGATGGACTGCTCACATCGAACTTTTCTCCCTCAATAATAGAAGGTTGACCGACTCAAGTAAGAGTTAGGTCAACCTTTTATTTGCTTATACATTGACAAAGCCAAGTACTTCATTTGCTGGTAATGGCTTACTGAAATAAAAACCTTGTACTTCATCACAACGTTCATTTACCAAAAAGGTTAAATCTTTCTCATTCTCAACACCTTCTGCAATAACTTTTAAATTTAACGCATGTGATAAATGAATGATTGTTTTTACGATCGCAATATTTTGTTTGTTTTGGTTTTGAATAAACGTTCGATCAATCTTGATTTTGCTTAAGGGAAATTGACTTAAATATTTAAGTGAGGAGTAACCTGTTCCAAAGTCATCTAACGCTACTTGAACACCGAGCTCTCTAAATTCTTTTAAAGTATCGATAATATAACGTTCGTTTGACATTGCGATTGACTCAGTAATCTCTAATTCAAGATACTTAGATTCTAAACCTGTCTCCTCTAGAATCTCACTGACACGCTCTACTAGATTTCGTTGTAAAAACTGTTTTGCTGACAAGTTAACACTTACTTTTACTTTCTCAAGCCCTTCATTTTGCCAGAGTTTATTTTGCCTGCACGCTTCATAAATGACCCAATCACCTATTTCTAAGATCAGACCTGTCTTTTCAGCTAGTGGAATAAACCGATCAGGTGGTATATAGCCCATTTCCTCATGATTCCAACGACATAAAGCCTCAAATCCAGTAATTTCATTCGATTGCAGATCATACTGAGGTTGGAAGTGTAATTCAAAGTTATCTTCTTTAATCGCCTTATGTAATTCAGTTTCTAGGCGTAACCGTTCTTTAAAACCTTTCTTCAATGAGTGTTTAAATAATTGAAAGTCATTGCGACTTTCTTCTTTTATGACATGCATGGCTGAATCAGCATGTTCAATTAATTGTGACGTTGTTGTAGCCGACTCAGGATACAGACTAATACCTACACTAACTGTCGTATAAATTTCATAACCATCAATTTTAACTGGATTGCGAAATAAATCAATAATCTTCTTCGCCAACGCTTTTACATCTTCTTCTGACTTAACATTTCGTTGTAAAACTAAAAATTCATCACTCGTCATTCTTGCAATAAATAAATCTTCATAAAGCAACTGCTTTAACCTGGAAGCACAGCTTCTCAGTAATGAATCACCAACTTGATAACCTAACGTATCATTAATATGTTTAAAGTAATCAATATCGATAAAATGAACCGCCAAATATTCTTCATTCTGTTTCGCATTGTTCAATTCATCTTCTACTACAATTTGAAAATAATTACGATTCGGCAAATCGGTTAATTGATCATAATAAGCCATGAACTCTATTTGCTTTTCATTTTCAACCCGTTCAGTAATATTGCGCACAATAGCAATCCTTAGTCCATAATCTTCTTCTTGGACAGGTTCTGGCAGTACTTCTGCATATATAACTGAACCATCACTTTTATAACCACGTAAAGGGTATGGTGAATCGTGTTGTCCTTCTGTCATATTAGTTGATAAAATGTTGTGATCGTCTTGGTGTACTAGATCAAAAATTGACTTCCCGACTAAATCTGCTCGTTTATAACCAAGCATGCTACAAAAAGCGTAGTCGCAGTCGATAATTTGGCCACGATCATGCATGATAATGCCTTCAAAAGGACCATTCCTTGCATGATTCAAAGTATAGATTAAAGAATCTTTTTTTTCTTTAAGTCCACCTTCTCTTATAATGTAACAATTTAAATTTCCAATTTGTCGTCTATTCATGATGATTAATTTCTCTGGTATCGTTTTTGTCCAAACAAGATTATCATGATCTGTTTTTTTAACAACAGCTTCAAAGTTAATGTAGTCAATAACTTTTACCCTTTTGTCTTGAAGTCTAATCTGAAGCAATTCTAAAGCCTTTTGATTACCCGCTACTACATATCCTTCTTTGTTTTCAAAAATTAGAGCATCTGATACATTCTCAAGCAACCATTCGTGTATAGGTAATTGAAGTTGATCTATCATTTTGAACACTGTTTTTCCCCCTAAATCAAGCTCGACTGCGTCTAATTAGCCAATATTAATCTTCTCTTTCGGATAACGATAGCGGTCTTTTGTTTTACCTCTATTAAATGAGAATAAAAATGTTAAAATACCAATTCGTCCGATTAACATTAATGTAATTAATAACCATTGACTAAAGGTTGATAATTCATCTGTAATTCCCATTGATAGTCCTGTTGTTCCGAATGCAGAACTAACTTCGAAAATAATACTTGTAAGCGACAAATGACTATCTACCGCTGTAATTACAATCACAACCGCAAAGAACATGATCATAGCTAACAAAGTTACGACAACGGCTTTAAATAAGTCACTTTCTTCAATTTCACGACCAAATATTCTTACACGATTCCTCCCGCTTGCAAAAGTTAAAATAAAAATAATCACTAAAGCAAACGTCGTCGTTCGTATTCCACCACCAACACTACTCGGAGAGGCACCAATAAACATCATAGACGATAAAAACAATTGAGTTTGTGTTGTAAATTCATTCATATCCATTGTAGATAAACCACCACTTCTCGCTGTTGTGGACTGAAACAAACTATAAAACAGTGTCTCATGCCACGTCTTATCTGCGAAGAAGTGATTAAATTCTAAGATGATAATCACTAAAAATGAAAAACCTAATAATACAAAGTAAGTTAAAGATGTTAATTTCGTAAATAGAGAAAAACGCTTTAAATTACGTTCCTCTTGAGAGATTTGTAAATACTCTTTAACTTCGATCAATACTGGAAAACCTATTGCACCAGTGATAATTAATAACATATTGATAAACTGAACAAAGTAATCATTTTTAAACGGCTCTAATGATGATCCTGTAATATCAAATCCGCCGTTAGTCGTGGCGCTAACAGAAGCAAAAAACCCTTGATAATAAGCTTCTAAAGATGAATCAAAATAATTTAAATAGTATGTTCCTAAAATAAGGAATCCAATAAATTCGATTGTCAAAATGACGATAAACATCTCTTTAACTAACCGAACAATGCCAGAAATTGACTTTGTATTTGTATCTGTCATAATTAACCGTCGTTCTTTAAATCCGATCTTCTTGCCTAACACAATCCAAATCAATGTACCAAGTGCCATCACACCAAGTCCACCAATTTGAAGCGCTAATGCGATCATAAACACACCAAATACACTAAAAGTATCCGCTGTTTCAACTACTGTTAATCCTGTTACACTAACTGCACTTACAGCAGTAAATACGACCTCCATAAAGGTTAACTCAATACCGTTCTTATGAGAAATCGGTAAAGATAGAAGGAATGTTGCAATCGAAGCTGCTAGAAAATAATATAATGATATTAATTGTACTGGCGTCAATTTGTCTAAAACTGATTTATTCGGTGTTAGTCGATCGATCTTGCTCATAATATAAATTTCTCCTTCGAACACGTAAATTCCTTCACTTTTTTGAAAAAAGATGTCGCAAATTGTTTAAATTATTTATAATCTAAGAAAAAACCCCATCTGTTATCAGGACAGAATAGGGTTGGTGCTATATGCTATATTATTTTAAAACAGACTCTCTTGGTTTTTCTCTTTAAACTTCTTTAACAGAGAAGAACCTTGATAACCTGCTTCAATTAAATCTTGTAACGTCTCTTCTACTTGTTCACGTTCACGATTAACCATATTCCCAGTTAAGATGATATTCATTTCATCTTCTATTTCATTAACGGCTTTAACATTGGCTAAAATCGTCGCTTTCGGGTTCGACTCTTTTGTAATGCGCACTTGAGTTACGATTTCTTGCTCAGCCTGAAGTTTTTGCTTAAAGAAGTCATAATACTTCTTTGGAAGGTATGCTTCCATTAACCAACGAGCACCTTCTTTCTCTTCTCGGTCAATGATTAACGCATCAAAAAAAGCAATCCCTTTACTCGCAAGGTCTTCTCCTGATTTTTCTAAAATATCAAGCGACACTAATTTAAAAGTTTTCATCGAACCTTCCTTTCCTGTTCTTTATTATTATATAGGAAATTGCAGGAAGACAAAAGTCTTATTGTGAAATCGATGGTTTAGTTTCAAGTTCTTTTAGCAGAAGCTCATCAATTTGCCTCAGGCGGATTTCAGCTTCTTCTATACTCATGTATTTATAGTGATGTTGACCACCGGGGAGCTCTTCCATTTCATCAGCCTTATAGACGACTTCATGTAAGGGAGAACGCATATTTTCTATTGAAAAAGGCAAATATGAATCAGTATGCAATAAGATCGCAATCGAAATTTCTTTAGCTGTTTGAGGGTCTTCACCTAAACGAACTAATAACTTATGCGCTCGTTCTGCACCTTTAATTGCATGGATATCATGCTTCCGATACTCTTGATAATCCCACTTCCCATCCTTGTACCATTCATAATGCCCTATATCATGTAACAGCGCTGCCTTAGCAGCTAAGTTAATGTTTACCCCACTCTGCTTAGCTAATTCAACAGCCCGCTCAGTTGTCAAGACTGCGTGGTGAACTCCAGAACGCTTTAAATACTTTTGTGTTATTTTATGCTTAATGATTTCTGTTAAAAGTACCTGTTTCACGACAACCCACCCCTCTTTAAGTTTTTAAAGAATAATGTATCATGATCTATACTATTAAATCAATTGTTATTATTTACTTTCCACTTGTCAGTCATACTTAACCTTAATCTTGTACAAAGGCGTAAAAACTGAACTTCTATCTCTACAATATTGACTCTACTCTGTAAATGTTCGTCGGTTTAGCTCTAAGGAATTCTCTATATGAGTCGACCTTGAGTCATCACCTTCGCTCAAATACCCATACAATAATTAAAATTATTTATAAAAAAAGCTGCCGAAACTTTGTCGGGCAGCTAATGAATTAATTTATGAGAGAACGTTCACGATAGATCACCTTAAAGGCAATCAATGCAATTAGAACTAATCCCATAAAGGTTAGGAACAGATTACTATATACCGCACTTTCACCTGTTGCGGCTAAAAAGTTAACCGGATTTTGTGGATTAAATAAATCTAATACAACCCCTGCAATGGCACCACTTAATGCACCAGAAACAAAATTCATTAGATTAAATACGCCCATACCAACACCTGTTTCACTCTTTTTAAGTAAATTAGCTAAAATATCAGCACCAGATGCTTGAACTAAAGGAAAGCACATCATTGGGAATATAAGCATTAAACTAACAATTAATGGACTTAAACCGACTACTGATGAAATGATAAGAAAGCCAGTCATCAAAAGGGCTAAACTAGCTAAATAAACTTTTCTAGCACCCTTCTGGTCAACGAGACGTCCACCCTTCCTTCCAATGAGTGCAGCACTTATTGCCCCTGGAAACATAACTAATCCAATTTCCATAGTAGATAAGCTATACACTTCTCTAAGCATGATCGGAACTGTAAACATTAAGCCAAACAAGCAAGCAACGGCTAAAAAGCTCGTAAATAATGCAACAATATAGTTTCGGTCTTTAAATAAATGAGGAGGGATAAATGGATTTTTAGCTTTAAACATACGGATTATTGCTAACAAACCAAATATAACCGTTAATCCTAACGACCAGCCAACTCCTAAAGTAATTCCAATTAAAGCTGTTGCGATAGTAAGTCCAACTAAACTCGCACCTAAATAATCCAATCTAACATGAACTGTTTCTTCATCAGGTAAGTTTCTTAATAGAAATGGTAAAGTCACAATCATTAATGCTGAAGTTAAAAATAAAAACTGCCAAGATAAGAAACCAGCAATAACTCCACCTAAAATCGGTCCAATCCCAGATGCGAAGGCCATTACCGAGGCAATAATACCAAGGATCTTACCGCGTTCATTAGGGAAATAACGAATAGGTGCGATAAACGCAATAGCAGGCATCATTGAACCACCAATAGCTTGAATAACCCTTGCTACTAAAACGAAGTAATAATTAGGAGCTAAAAAGCCAATCAATGAACCAATTGAAAACACGATTAAACCAAATGTAATTAACTTCTTAAAAGCAACTGTATCGGCTAACTTACCGTATATTAATGCACCAATCGAGTACACCATAATGTATCCCGTCATGACCCAACTTACCTCTGAGGGCATTAAATCAAATGCTTCAGCTATATCTGGAATTGCAATATTAAACATCGTACCGTTCATAACCGAAAACATTAACACAAAACAAATCGAAAACAATAACATGCGGGGATTTTTAATATCTATTTGATGATCTTGTTTTATTGTTTCCATATAACAATCTCCTCTCACATTCACCTCATCTATATTATCGGTTCCCTATTAAACTTGCAATCGATCAGACTCTTTTCAACAAAATTCTCTAAATAATATTCCGATATGGTAGAATGGTATTAAATTTATTGTAAGAAAATTTGGAGGTGTTTGAATGTTTGAGGGCGATTTTCGAACAATTGAGGAACAATCATTACACAAAAAGAACATTTTACTATTTTGTCTACTTCTAACTATAACAATCGTCAGTACGATTGCCAATATTTTATCCGGGTTAGAGATGAGTGTGGTTCTTACAGTCATTTTTGGTGGTCTTTCGATCTTAACAGCCGCTGGAATCTTGATTTTTATGAACAAAGCAACAGTGTTTATTCCTTACATATACGTAATCGGGTTATCCGGATTCCTCGGTTTTATCATATTAGAAGCAAGTATTTCGACGCACAATTTTGGTTTAATTTTCTTTATTTTAGTTACTTCAGCTATTTACATGTCACGTACTTTATTATTGGTTGGCTTTATTTCCAGTATGATCATTTACCATAGCTTTATCTTCTTACATGGGGATATTCTAGATTTAAGATATGAAACAGCCTTATCGTTTATTTTGTTTACAGCCATTATTCTCTTTGGCTTACAAAAAATCACGAAGCAAACGGACAATCAATTAGAACAATTGCGCAAAGAAAACGAAGAGCGCTTTAACAATGAGGTAAAGCAAAAGCAGCAAATTGAAAAACAAGCCGATATTATTAAAAATAGCATGGAAGAAATTGAATCACAATCGAATACGAATAACCAAGCGCTTGATGAGGTTAACCGCGCCATTCAAGAAATTGCTACAAGCACTGAAACACAATCAAATGATTTATCATCAATCAATAATTTAATTGACCAAACCGCATCAAACATGGACCAGATGATGCAGGATTTAATACAAATTCAAAATGATACCGACCAAACTTCTTTACAAGCCCAAACTTCTCGACATGAAGCTGATCAATTAATAGATGAAATCCAGTCATTCGAAGCAAGTATGGATCAAATGCGACAAACCTTTAATCATTTAACGGAAAAGGTTGAATCATCAGCGAGTTTCATTCAATCGATCAAAGAGATAAATGAACAAACAGGTCTACTTGCTTTAAACGCATCCATTGAAGCTGCACGTGCGGGTGAACATGGTAAAGGATTTGCAGTCGTAGCTGATGAAATTAGAAAACTAGCTAATCATACGGACCAAACGGCATCAAATATATCAGATAACTTAACAGTAATGAAACAAACAAATGAAAAGACAGACGAACAAATGGAAAAACTACTTAAACTGTTAGAACAAAACATAAACTCTGTTCATAACAATGGTAAGAGTTTTGATCAATTTGAAGCCCATACACATAACCTTACTGCCAAGCTAGATCAGTTTAGTAAAGTTGCCGAGCAAGTCAGTACTAATGCGACTAGAGTTAATGATACAATGGAACAAATCTCCTCAAGCGTTGAACAAACGACTGCCTCGGTTGAGGAAATAACCGCCACGGTACAGGAACAAACGAATCAAAACAGTCACCTTCATGAAGAGATTGAAAAAACAACAATCGCCTTACAACAATTAACAAAGGAGTCATCAACATGAATGAAACAATTGATTTACTAATGCAACATCGATCGATTCGACAATTTAAAGATGTTCAATTGACTCAAGAACAAATTAAAACCATCATTAAATCAGGCCAAGCGGCATCTACATCAAGTTACTACCAAGCTTATACCATTATTGGTGTGACAGAACCTCAACTAAAACAACAACTAAGAGAGGTTAGTGGCCAAGAATATGTTGAAAATAACGGACACCTTTTCGTCTTTTGTGCTGACCTTAATCGTATGTATCAATCTCAAGATAAAACCACACAGGTAAAAATGAAAGATAACATTGAAAATACAGAATTTTTCATGATGGCAACAATCGATGCAACATTAGCCGCTCAAAACATAGCAATTGCTAGTGAATCATTAGGTCTAGGGATCTGTTACTTAGGAAGCTTACGCAATAACATTAATCGTGTAAACGAACTTTTAGACCTACCACAATATGTTATTCCGCTTTTCGGAATGGCAGTCGGTGTTCCAGATGAACAACCAGATGTGAAGCCACGGTTCAACTTTGATGCAATTTATCATGAGAATAGCTATCAATTCGAGAACCAGCACGTCGTAGCATTTGATGACACGACAGAGCGTTACTATGAAGAACGTTCATTTAATACGAAGGCTGATTCATGGAGTGAGCAAATCGGCCGAAAATTATCAAATCCGATGAGAATGGACGTCACTGATTTCGTAAAGAAAAAAGGATTAAATAAAAGATAAAACGGATTAGAAGACTCTAATCCGTTTTTCATTAACAACTATACGAGTATATTACTCAGAATCACCTTTTCCCTTTTTACGCTTTCTTCTTAAGCGAATCTTCTCCCTGATTTTCTTGTAATCCAATATAATCGTCTTTGGTTCATATTGATCATCAGCGATTAAATCTCCAGTTGTCGTTTTCATAAAGGACCACGCAATCAAAAACATAATGAAAATTAATGGGAATCCACCAATAATACTCGCGGTTTGGAGCGTCTCAAGCCCTCCTAAATACATTAAAGCCAGTGGTAGTAAACATAATGTAAACGCCCAAAACATTCGATTCCATCTTAACGGCTCTTGATCTTCAACTTTCTTCTGTGTTACTGAAGCTAAAATGTATGAGCTTGAATCAAATGTCGTAGCTAAAAATACGATTGATAAGAAAACAAAGATCGCAACCATTACACTTGAAAAAGGTAATTGATTAATAATCATAATGATTGCTGCTGGTGCTCCTTGATCATTAAGTACTTCAATGACATCAAAAGTCCCGCTTAATTGTAAATATAAACCGAAGTTACCCATAATTCCGAAAAATAACACGCAACCGATCGATCCGTAAATCATCGTTCCAGCAATCACTTGCCTGATCGTACGTCCTCTCGATATTCTTGCAATAAACAGACCTACAAATGGTGCATAAACAAGCCACCAAGCCCAATAGAATATTGTCCACGCCTCTGGGAATCCAGTTGGGTCATTTTCTAGTACAACAGCAAATGGCTCTGTCCATGTACTCATTCTAAAGAAGTTATCTAAAATTAGACCAATACTATTTGTTGTTGTTTCAGCAATAAATAAAGTGGGTCCTGTGACAAATACAAAAATAAGTAAAAAGATCGATAAGCCCAAATTCAGATTACTAAGACGCTTAATACCTTCTTTTAGACCTACAAATGCACTAACTGCAAATATTGCTGTTACAACTAACAAGACGACTGTTCTTAACACCATGTTATCTTCAAGTCCTGTTAATTCTGTAACCCCCCGTGAAATGAGTGGTGTACCAAGTGCTAAAGTCGTCCCGGCACCACCAATTAATCCAAAAATAAATAACACATCAATCATTTTCCCGAGAAATGTATCAGACCACCCTTTTAATAATGGTCTTAACGTTTCACTTATTTTAATAATCGGCGTTTTTCTTACGTAGAAGAAATAGGCCATCGGAAGTGCTGGTAAAGCATAAATTGCCCAAGCAATAGGCCCCCAATGGAAAATGCCATAAGTAGATGCCCATTGGATTGTTTCTAGTTGTTGGTCGGTTGGGCTCAAGCCAAACGGAGGGCCTTGGTAATAATACGCCCACTCAATTGTACCCCAATAAAGAATACTTGAACCAATCCCTGCACTAAATAACATCCCTGCCCATGCAGGTGTACTAAATTCAGGCTTTTCATCTTCTTCTCCGAGCTTAACTTGTCCATTTTGACTGAATGCAACATATATTAAAAAGAGAAAGATTGCTAATCCCATTAATAAATATAAAAAACCAAATGTATCAGACATAAAAGCATTAACATCAGCAATCACCTCAGCACCGGCTTCTGGAAATAGAACGAGCGGAATGACAACTGATAAAATAACGACAAACGAAATAATAAATGTCGGCCAATCTATTAATTTTCTACCCATATTTAAGTCTCCTCTTTGTTGTTGTAATACTTAGGTTGGTTAAAATGGGTTATTTTATTAAGGATTTTGAGTAGTATTAATGAGATTGACTGGTCGTTATTAAATTTAAAAAGAGACACTTATTCGATTAAGTGCCTCTTTTAACCCTTTTATTATTCAGCTTTTAACCTTAACTTTTCACCGGTGTATTCGTCCATTCTCGTTTCGTGATAAATTCCTTCAACCCAACCTTCAATCTGATGATCATACCACTTACTCCGGTAATGCCCTACTTGACCTGGACCAACAATATGGTAAGCTGATTGCGCATCAGACATATCGGTTACAAACCGCCAACTTGCACCATGATTAACAATCCCATCATCACCAAATGATGCAGCCATAACCGTTACATTGCTGCCATCAACAGGAACTGCACCTTCGCTATTAAAGAACCGGTCTAAAAAGGCAGTACTTGATAATGGATGGGCGAAATAAACCCGGTGATAATCCCCCCAATTCCACTCCTCTATATTTGCACCTTGCATTTCAACAATATCATTGACCGCATTCGTAAACGCTTCACTGACGACATAATCCAACCCACCACTTCTCTCAATCCAATTCATCTCTTCACCACTATAAGCACTTTGAATTAGGTGATCGACATTTTGGCCACTCCCTTTAAACATCGACATCAACTCTTCAGGAATTTCTTCTAAAAAGAGTTCATCTTCAATAAAGCTAATCAACCGGTGAAAGACTAACGGAGCTGCCAATTCACGATGATCATAGTAATTCCAATCTTTTAAAATATCTAATGCTTCTACTTCAAGCTCAGACAATTCAAGTCCTTCTAATAGATCAACAAAAATCGGTACAAACTCTCTTGCTTGTAAGTTTTTCGCATCCATTTGAAGATCTTTCATATCCTCAGCCGTTAAATCATCTCTCTCTTCTAAAAATTCATGAATACGAGTGTACCGGTATGGTTGTGCCCAAATATTACTAATATGATATGGATAAACATCAGAGATCACACGATTATTCGCTGTTGCGATAAACCCTTTATCAGGATTCACAACTTTTGGTAACTCTTCATAAGGAATATATTCATCTAAGGCAAATTCTGAATCCCAACCAGGCATTGGTAGTAACGCATCATCTGGATGGTCATAAATCGGCACACGCCCATTTGCTTTATACGCAATCGTCCCATCGCTTCCGGCAAAGACAAAGTTTTGAGCAGGGGCATGGAAATCTTCTAAAGCTTCCTCAAACTCTTCCCAATTCGTAGCACGATTCATTTGTAACACAGCAGACAGCTCTTTTGTAGCTTCTAATGCCGTCCAACGTAAGGATAAAACAGATTCATTCAAATGCTCATCGACATCCTCTGCAAATTCAGATACAACTGGACCATTAACCGTTTCAATTACTTCATATTCAACTGGGTCTTCTCCATCGACATAAATCGTTTCATCTATAATATCCGCTTCATACCATTCATCATCATATAAGAATTCATAAGGGTTGTTCTCATGCCTTCTTTCAATATATAGCTGTTGAACATCTGGACCTACATTTGTAACACCCCAAGCAATTTGTTCATTGTGACCTAATATAACACCAGGAATACCAGCGAAAATAACACCCGAAACATTATAATTAGGTGAATCTAAATGGACTTGATACCAAATCGATGGTGTTGCTAAACCTAAGTGAGGATCATCCGCTAATAATGGCTCTCCAGATTCTGTTTTACTTCCGTCTACTACCCAATTGTTACTACCATTAAATGGATGAGGTATTGTTGCTTTAGATAAACTTGAGGTGATCTCAACATACTCCTCATCAGCTATGTTTGATAATGCACGCTCAGGGTATGTTGGGAATAACTCAAATGCCTCTTCTTCAGGGAATGTGTGTAATAAGTAGTAGTTAAATGCTTGGCGTTCCCAATGGCCACCTAAATCAAAAGCCATATACTTACCAATAGTTAATGAATCAATAGGTGTCCATTCATCCATTTCACTCACACCCATTAACGTAAATTCAACTGGCATACTTCCTTCTTCTTCAGCATGTGCAATAAAGGTATTGACCCCTGCAGCATAAGCCTCTAAAGCCATTAACTCTTCATCATTATATTCACCTAATGATTTTTCGGCTGCACGCCTTAACCCTAGTGTTCTAAAATACTTATCTTGATCTAACGCCATATCACCAACAACTTCACTTAACTGACCAGACGCTTGTCTTCTTGACATTTCCATTTGAAACAAACGGTCTTGTGCTGTAGCAAAACCTTGTGCAAAGAAAAGATCCTCATCGGTTTCTGCCTCAATATGAGGAACTCCATTTTCATCTCGCGTGATCAACACTTCATCTTCTAGACCTTCAAACGCTAATCCCTCTATTACTTCTTCAGTATAACTTCCTACTTCTATAGATCCTTCTGTCTGAGGTAATGACTGATCAATATAAGCATTAACAAACAACAGTGAAACAACAGCGATTATAACTAATATGACTAGTGCGATTAAACTCCATTTAACACTCTTACGCATCTTACGTTTAGATCGAACTGCGTCTCCCATAGAACCTCCCCCTTTATATTATTATAATAATATAAAAATTCAAAAATTTTAACACTTCTATGTACTTTTCAACTTTTAATTTACTAAACGGTTAAACAAGCCTTATAATATACATTGGATTAAATGAACGAGGTGAACATATGGACCCGAAGAAAAAAGCATTAATAGCAGGTTTAATCATTGTTTTCTTTCTGTTAATAGGCATCATCTATTTATCTTACTTAGGGCTAGCAGAAGACCCTGAGAGTGTAGATGAGGTTAAAGTAAACGCAGAACAATATTTAGAGGATCATTTTGATCAAAAGACTGAAGTTGTCGATACTTTACTCGATTCCACTGGAGTCTATGAACAATTCCGGTATGCCGCCATTGTTGAACTTGAGGAACATGATGATTTTAGAATGCTCGTATATAAACATAACCAATATGAAGAATACATGGATAGTTATGTAGCTGAAATGTGGGAGCATGAACTTGAAGAATTTCTAATACCCGAACTAAAGAAGCGATTTGGAGATGATGCGATTCATGAAATCTGGACTACGTATCCGAAAGATGTCGGCTATCAATTAGAGATTAGCCCTCATGATGTCCCTTCATTACAAGGACAATCAGCTCACCCTGTTGTTCGCATCACACTAGATCGTGGCCATGAAGAGGGTGATGAGGAATACTTAGATGAAATTATTCAATTGATCCAAACAGAACTAGATATTCCTAGTGGTAATGTTACTCTAAGTTTTAACGATGATGCGTTAATTTTTAGTGATCGTAACATTAGAGAGGAATTTTAAGGTTAGAACAAAATGATTCATCACAATATAAAATCCGAACGATTCATCATAAATGAACGCGTTCGGATTTTTGCGTTTCGATCGTCTAACACCAAGTAATAATATCTTAACAACTCTACACCCTTTTATTTTGGCTCTACAATATTTGTTGGGGTAGAGACACAATTCAGAGTGAGGTTTTGGATGGCGGCCGTTGGCGTCAGGTGTTCCGCTTACGGTGGATGCTTGCACCCAAAGGGCACAAGTGCAACATCTGCTTAAACTTCCCTACGGTCGTTTGTCGCAGTGTTTTCTTTGCCGGGGCACGGCTCGAGCCTCCTCGGCCTAAAAGCGTGGCCTGCGGGGTCTCGAGACGCGTGCTGTTCCCGCAGGCGTCACCACCTACGCTTCTCACCTGAGGCCAACTCAGCGGTTTGATAAGACAAAAAAGCACGCAAACTCCTTATTTGTTATCCTTGTTTTATACGACTAAAACAAAACAAAGGAGCTGCGTGCATATGCATCATAACATGACTTTACCAGGATTGGAAAGCTTTCACGTCATTGAAACGCGAGACGAAAATGGCTATTATCACATCTTCATAAATATAAGGATATACAAAGCCAAATGGCATAAATAAGGAGTGCTCTTAACATTTGACTTAGAACCTTTATTTAAGGCAGGAACTTCCCGAAGTAACGCTCATGGAGACGAAAGGTTACTTTCGTCGTGGAAGTGAGAAGTTCCCACTTCAAGCGTCAGCTAAGTGGTGAGTAGTTCACTTAAGTCATCTTCAATTTTAAATGGTGTTGCTTGAGGTGGATAGCGTCTGATCACTTTTCCATCTTGATCAATTAAAAACTTGGTGAAATTCCATTTAATTTCGCCGCCTAAAAAGCCTTTTTTCTCACTAGTTAAAAATTCAAACAACTTACTTTGCTTCTCACCTTTAACATCAATTTTCTTAAACATTGGGAACGTTACACCATAATTTAACTTACAAAAACTTTCGATTTCACCTTGATCGTTAAACTCTTGATTCATAAACTGATCACACGGAAAGCCAAGTATCTCAAATTCTTCATCTTGGTATTTGTCATAAAGGTCTTGTAGCCCTTTAAATTGCGGCGTAAAGCCACACTTACTTGCTGTGTTAACAATAAGCAACACTTTCCCCTTATAATCAGCCATAGATTGTAATTCGCCACCACTTCTTTCTACTTCAGTATCATAAATTGAACTCAATAACATGACCTCCCCTTCTTTATATAGAGCACTTATGACATAACAATTTTCCGTCTATGTAATCACCGTTTAGAAATCCACTTTCACAATAAACGTGATCACCACATTTACTACAATACCCAACTAATTCTTTCATTCAAACCCACTTTCTAGTACAAAATATCTAATAAACTACTTATAACAAATTTATATTAATAAGGCTACCAATAGGCAAAAATTAGTGGTTATTTGTCAAAATTCGTGTTTTTCAAACAGGGTATAATCCTTTATAATTAGTAGTTAGAATACAATCAGGCAGGTGAAATAAATGAGTCTGAAGTCGAGCATTTATAAATTCCTTAGAATTTGGAATGATGTTGATGCAGTACGTAAGGGGCGTGTTGGACGTCGTGCCGGGCGCCGAGTAGCAGGTCGTGCAACAGGGAAAGCTTTTCGTAAATTGTTTAAATAAAGACTTGGACCATTAAAATCCAAGTCTTTATTCTTCATCTTCAGCATTAATTTTAACTAACTTTAAATCTATATCTTCTTGCTCTTTTATTCGACTCCCAGTAACAAATTCGTTAAATAATTGCTGTATATCTTCCGCATCACCACTCCCGTGTAACTCTCCATTAATATATAATTCGAATAATGAAAGTTCTCGCTTAGATTCAGCTACTTCTGTATTAAGGTTACACGCCTTGCATTTTTTATACAGGTTAGAATCGCTTTCCTCTTCCCAATCACCTTGATTTAAGTAATAACAATAACCGTTTTCATCTTGGTCTTGTTCAAAGTTTATACTCCAAAACGGACATGTACCATTGTCATCATAACAATTTAGACCTTGAGGAATGAAACGTTCAGGATGTAACTGCTTCTTTTCATAATCAAATGCTTCTTTAATTTCATCTTCTGTTAAATAGTCAAAATCTCGTATTACAACATCTAAGCTACCGTATTGGTATAAATGTCTCGGTTCGACATTAGTGCTTTTACATACACCTTTTCCTTACCATAAAGCTCTTTTTTCCTCTCTAAATACTCATATTTATGTATGAAATCTCTCAAACGAAAATCCCTCCAGCACACAATGTATATTCAAAATCTTCTATCTATTATACTATTATAATTAGAACTAAATGTACAATTTCATCTTCAGAAAAAGTCCGTTGGTATGAATCGAATTTTTCTTTCGTCTTTCGTTAGGGGGTGCAAATTTAGCATTTGTTTAAACTTCCCTAAGGTGAAAGGTGATTTGCTGCAGTGTTTTCTCCTTTAGAGCGCGGTTGACTAAAGCCAAAACAAAAAACTTGCCTGACACTAGGTACAAGCAAGTTAACTAACATCTAATACAACTCCTGATACTGCATCGACAATTACTTCAAAAAACAATTCATCATATTCAATACCAACTAAGTATATTAATTCGCCTTCTTCATCAAGTAATTCAGCTTTAACCGGTTTACCATTAACCGTTTCTAAAGCCAACTCAATCGCGTCTAACTTCTCAATCGTAGACTGATTATTTTTAGCTATTTGATCTGAATAGACTCGTCTAACCGTTTGATCAGGTGAATACTCTAAGTTAAATGAAACAACCTTTCCTCTAACACCATCAACGGTTAATTGATAATGATTCTTACCTTGAATTACCTTCACTTCAAATTGTTCATGACTATTTAACTCAACATCTTGTATTTGACCTTCAATCTTTTCACTTACGATCTGTTCTAGTTCATCATGTCCAATTAATCTTGTTGCATTATACATAACATTCGCCTCCGTACCCGATTTATTTTCCGAGATGGAATGTTCTTGCTCTTTGTTTTCAAATGCTGTTAATCCAAATACACTTCCTAATACAAATGTGCTAGCGAATGTGCTGTAAATAAGTTTCTTTCGCATATATATTCCTCCACGAATACTCGTTTCAACTCTACAATACCTAGTCTAGTCAACGAACATGAGAAAAAAGAGATAATAGGATTAAAAAAAGATTAAAATTTGTATGAAGTCACACAAAACGAAAATCACGTGTCAATGCTTCATAATTTAGCCTAAACGAAAAAATCACCGAAATGTCTGAAGAGTACATCAAGATATCATGAAATACACTGTTCATGGAGTTAGTGGCTATGAAATCGTAAATGATCTTGAGTGGTAGGAAACGAAGTAAATAATACTTAATTTTAAACCGGAGAGTGAACGAGTGTTTCTTATGTTTGAACCGTGGCAAAGTTTATTCTACTAAAAAGAAGAGGAAGATCATTTACTCTTCCTCTTCTTCCTCTTCTTCGTCTTCTTCCTCTATTTCACGCTCGTCAAAGGCAACAGAATGAATTTCTCCTGAAAAGGCATTGATTTGAGCAGTGGCCTGTTCTTCTTCGTTAATAGCAATGGTTATGAAGTAATACAAACCACCATCCACTTCACGAAGGTCAATCTCTAGAACATCCCCTTCAATCTCACTTAATCCAATCTCAATAGCCTCTTCCTCTGTAACGACCGTTTCAGGTGTTTTTCGTTCTGATTCTAAGGAAAGGACCGAACCCTCATAAGCATCAATCATCATCTCATAAATCATTTCGTCATCTTCAACCGTTATTTCATAATATGGTTGTTCACTTTCAACCAATTCTAAATATGTCACTTCACCACTTTGTTCGTTTAAAGCAATCGTTGTCATTTCTTCATATGAAAGGATGGTTGGCTCATCCTCATTCGCCTCTTCATCTTCTTGAGGCTCTTCTTCTATTTCTTCATCATTATCTTCTTGCAAAGCGCCTGGATCACTTTCTTCAGGGGATTGCTCTTCTTCAACTTCCTCATTTTCTTGTTGTTCACCTTCATAAATTTCTTCACGAATCACGCGATCAATATATCCATTTTCTTTCTCCACCAAGACCCGGTACACACCTGTTTTCAACTCTATTTCAAACTCATAATGTGAATTTGTTTCACGCACTTCTGTGATTTTTCCTTGAAAACGTTCATTAACTTGCCTCTCTGCTTCCTGTTGTGATAATTGTTCAGCTGAAGCGGTTGAGAAAACAAATTGCTGTGCAATGATAAAGATGATGACTGTCATTATAGTACCTATTATGAGCCATGTGATCTGATTTTGTTTCATGTTAACCATCCCTGTTCATTTCCGTTTACTTCAATTTTAAACCATTAAGATTAAAATTTAATTAAAAATGAGTTAAAAATAAAGCGTAACAACTGTCCCTCTACCTTCTTCACTGACTAATTGAATGTCAATATTTAATGCATCCGCTACTTCTTTTGCTAATGTTAAACCTAAGCCACTTCCCCCTGTTTGACGATGGCGTGCTTCATCAACACGGTAAAATCGTTCAAACACACGCTCTTGATGGTACTTTGAAATCCCAACTCCATAATCTTGTATATGAATCGCAGGTTTATGATTATGTTGACTTAAGGTCAGATCAATTGGTTGTTCACTATATTTAAGCGCATTGTCTAGTAAGATATAAAGTAGTTGAGTTAGTTTTTGCTCATCCGTTTTTAAATAGTAAGAGTCTTTAGAATGAAAGCGAATTTCCCTTTCATAACCTTGTGATAAATGATCACTAACTGTTTGTAACAATTGATTAAGGTGAACATTAGTGACACGGATTTGCCAATCTTGATCACGTTTAGCAAGTAGCAATAATTGATCTGTTAAGTCCTTCATACGTAGCGATTCAGAGTGAATGGCTTCAATGGCTTCCTCAATAACCTCAGGACGCTCTAGACCATGACGCTTTACTAAGTTCGCATACGATTCAACTACAGTAATTGGCGTTCTTAACTCATGTGAAGCATTGGAGACAAACTGTTCTTGTTTTTCATAATTTTGTTGTAGTAATGCAATCATATCGTTAAATGTCTCACTCATGGTATACAATTCATCTTTTGACTGACGTTTAAGTGGAATTTGTTTAAACGTTTGGCTTTCTTTAATATCATTCATCGTCTTAATCAATGACTTAATCGGCTCTAAAATTAAATCTGCTAACAATTTTCCAGATACAATCACAGGCACAACAGCGATTAACACAACGAATAACAATACGAGCATTAAGTTATTTAAACTTTCCTCGATATGAGTTATATTTTCAATTACTTGAACGTAAACAACTTGTCCATCTTGCCAAATCATGGGCTCTTGAACAAAAGCTAATGAATCAGAATCAGCATCATCAAACAAGAAGACATGTCGTCCTCTTTCTTCTGGTAATGTTAACTGATACATTCCGATTTGTTCACCTGATGTTATGGATGTCATCATACTAAAATCAGAATCAAGCACACGAATAGAGCCATTAGAAGGAACATAAGCACGTAATAAATCGTCTATTGGAATGGATTCATCAACATCACTTAAATTCATCACCATATGATCAACATCTGCTTGCAAGCGGTCTAATTCGCCTTCATATGTGTGATCTTTAAATAAATAATAGATCGAAACCGCAAAGGCTATTAATAAAATAATAAATAAACCAGTTGTATAAAGGAAAATTTTATTTCTTAGCTTCATAAGAATCCTTCATTACATATCCAACACCACGAACGGTATGAATGAGTGGCTTTTCTTCTTGTTGGTCGACCTTTTTTCTTAGATAGCGAATATATACATCCACAACATTCGTATCTCCAACAAAATCATAGCCCCATACAGTATCTAAAATTTGTTCACGTGTCAGTACTTGCTTTCGGTTTGTCATAAAATAAACGAGCAAATCAAACTCTTTCGGCGTTAACTCCATTGTCCGTTCACCACGGAAAACTTCACGCGTAGACGAATTTAATCGAAGGTCTTCAAAGGATAACCATTCCCCTACTTCCATTTCTTCAGGTTTGGGCCGTAGATTAACACGAATTCGCGCTAACAACTCTTCAATTTGAAACGGCTTTGTCACGTAATCTTGAGCACCTGAATCTAACCCAGTTACTTTATCTTCAACTGCATCTTTTGCTGTAAGCATAATGACAGGTGTTTGTTCATCGTCTGTTCGCAATCGTCGCAACAATTCTAACCCACTCATTTCTGGAAGCATTATATCTAATAAGATTAAGTCCCACTCATTCGTGCGAAATTGCTCTAACGCTTCGAATCCCGTTTTAGCTTTCGTTACTTGATAACCTTCAAATTCTAGTTCCAACTCCAATACCCGCGCGATTTTCGCCTCATCTTCCACGACTAAAATATGCGTCATCTTATCACCTTCTAAATGATTTTTAACGTCTCTTTTATTAAAATATGATACCATAAAGGGAGCAAAACGTTACATAAAGAAGCTTAAAACGATCAAGAGGTGTTATGAAATGTTAACCTGCGCCAATTGTAATTACCAATTCCAATACAAAGAAGCCTTACCCTTTAGTTGGAAAACCCGTGTTGGGCATACTTGTCCGAATTGCGATGAAAAACAGTATTACACTGCTTCTAGTCGCAAACGTTCGTTTAACATCACAATTATTGCGTTTATTTTGATCATTTTCTTAAATGCCATTGATGTTCCTTTTACAATCATTTTATTAGTAGCTGCCGCTGTTATCGTGGCCATGATTTTTTTATCACCGTATATTTATAAGTTATCAAGTGAAGAGGAACCAATGTGGTAGCTGAAAGGGGATTTTATGAAAGTTGTCATTCTTTTTGATGGTGTATGTAATCTCTGTAATGGGGTCGTTCAGTTTCTAATTAAACGTGACTCAAATGATGTCTTTCGTTTTGCCGCCTTACAAAGTCAATTAGGCGAAAGAATAACAAACAATATAAAGCAATCAAACTTAGATAGCATCATCGTCATTACAAATGACAAAGTCTATACACGTTCAGAAGCCGCCTTACAAATCATTAAACAAATGGATGGTGCTTGGAGATTTCTATACCTTCTACGCATCATTCCCAAGCCATTAAGAGATCATTTATATGACATGATTGCAAGAAATCGGAGCAAGTTGTTCGGACAAAGAGAAACCTGCATGATGCCAACACCTGAGTTAAAGCGGAAGTTTTTGAGTTAAATAAAAGCTTAAGTTAGTTCGGTTAGTGTCGACATCAAGATCACCTTAAAGTATTAACAATATAACAACAGGTTATAGAGATCACTTAAAGGAGATCAAGCAAGGGCTAACTGTATCGTATAGGTATCGTATAGCGATCAGTGACTTTTTAAATAAAGGTGTGAAAGTACATGGAAGATCAATTTAATTTATCTTTAAACGAAAACATATTCTTAGCTAAAAAAACATTAGTCGAGAATATTTATTATGCTGCTAAAATAGAAGGCGTTAATGTTACCTTCCCACAAACAAAGACTATACTAGAGGGTGTTTCGGTTAGCAACTTAAATATGGACGATGTACAAAAAATATTAAATTTAAGAAATGCTTGGCGATATACCTTAAACCATATTGAACAACCATTTGTTTTAGAATTTATTAAAAAGATCAATGAATTTGTTGCATATAACGAAAGTATTGATTGGGGTGTATTGCGTTATGGTAACGTTGGTATATCAGGTGTGAACTATCAACCCACTATCCCTGTTGAAAGTGAAGTTAATAAACACATACATGATATTCTAAGCATCCCATGTGTAACCGAGCGTGCTTTAACTTATATGTTATGGGCAATGCGAGAACAGTTATTTTGGGACGGCAATAAACGAACAAGCCTAATTGCAGCCAATAAAATATTAATCAAAAATGGAAAAGGTATCATCACAATTGAGGAATCTAAATTAGAAGAATTCAACGAAAGACTAACTAAATTTTATGAAACAAATGATTACAGTCAGATCATTTACTTTTTGTACGATAGCTGTCTATACGGAATAGACTATAAATGAGTAAGTCACAGGACATAAATCTGTGGCTTTTTTATTTGTAAGACACGACTGACTAGATGTCCTCTGTAGCTTTCAACAATTATAAAGCTACAGCGTTAATCAACAAGTGGTTTCGCAGGTTCTTAAGGCAGATTAAATCAATAATAACATCATTTATAATAATCGTAGGTGTAATTGTGTCCTCATAGTATTTTTGAATTAAAAGGTATTAGGGCATTGCCAATATTATTTTGCTACTGCCATTTTACATATTCGATTAGATACAGCTGTCGTTAAGCGCTTTGACGTTTGGGGAACGAGACTTTTTAATACGGAGTTAATAACAGGTCCCTTCATCCCTTTTGCTGTAACATTTAAGCTTCCACTTATTTTCGTGCTTGTTTCCATTATTTTTTTGGCGTGAAAATAACCATGACCGACTACATTTTCATTTATTCCGATTAATTTAAACGTGACCTTTTCTAACTCGATCGATTCCTGTATTTCTACTTTTAGCGCGACAGTCTTATACATCCTGCCAACTTCACCTTTGAAGGTCCATGTTGAATGACGATCATTTATGATTTCATGATTTAGATAACCTGGAACTAAGGGTGCCCAGTTATCCATTTGACTGACAAAGTCCCAAACGATGTCAATCGGAACATTCACTTCCACATGATGTGTACCACTTGGCATTCGCCACCACTCCTATACTAGTTTCACGTTTAACTATATGCACACCTCTGGTCGTCCTATACAAAA
Organism: Alkalibacillus silvisoli; assembly: GCF_039521975.1. Classification (NCBI taxonomy): domain Bacteria; kingdom Bacillati; phylum Bacillota; class Bacilli; order Caryophanales; family Bacillaceae; genus Alkalibacillus; species Alkalibacillus silvisoli. The sequence continues at coordinate 76,350 of NZ_BAAACZ010000005.1, forward strand.
ATTAAGCACGTGTAGCTTTTTTAATTACTCACGTGCTTAAAATTTTTATTTTACGATGAACATTTGCGTCCAATAAGGGCTCATTTGACCACTATCTTCATAGCCTACACCAATATGTGTCCATTGATCATTTAATATATTTTCACGGTGCCCTTCACTATTCATCCAATTATTTACCGCTTCATCAGCTGAATGCTGACCAGCAGCAATATTTTCAGATGCACCAGTATAAGACACATCGTAATGGTCTAACATGTCAAATGGAGAGCCATAAGTTGGTGAGTTATGACTGAAATAATTATTATCTGCCATATCCACTGACTTACGTTGTGCAACATCTGTTAATTCATTGTCTAACTCAACTGGGTTTAAACCATGCTCTTCACGCTGTTCATTCGTTAAACGAACAACTTCTTCAATCACACTTTGATCAGTCTCGACATCAGTTGTTTGGTCTTGATCTTGTTGACCTGGTTCACCCACTTCATCATCTGCTTCTGGTGAATCTTCACGTTGTTGGTCTTGTTGGCCTTGTTGACCTTCGTCACGTCCTTGCTGTCTTCCTTGGCCATGTTCACGCTGACCTTCTTGACCGCGTAAAATATCACCTAATCCATCCTGACCTTGTTGGCCTCGCTGATTATCACCACGACGGTTATTAAAATTGAACGGCTCCCAATCGTTTACATTTTCACGTCCACGCATTTGATAATTGATATCATTTGTTTCATAAGGAAAACGTAAATTATCTTGATTTTGTCGATTGTAATAAGGATGAGTATTACGATTACCGTCTTGACGCTCACCTGTATTTAATTGTGTAATATTTTGATCGTCACCAGTTTGACGTTGTTGTGCCTCATCTCCCGTCTGACATGCTGCTGTAAAAAGTAATGCCATCGCAATCATACTTAAAATTGAATTTCTAAACCTTTTCATCTTGATGCTCCTTTCAATCATGATGCACTTCTATTTTTAGTTTTATGGCTTAAAATATACCGCTCATAAGATGGTAATTTTTAATGTGAGAAATCCATCAAAACCCCGTATTGCTGCTCATTTAAAAGTTAAAATCGCCGGTTTCATCCGGCGATTTCTTTATGACCTATATGGACTCAGCAACCCCCATTAATTTATAATGCCTTACTTCTTGTTGGTAACTATTTATGACAATGCTGTAAGTCTGGTCATACTTATCCATATAAAGCCAGCTCACATCTGGGTCTTTTGAGTCTTCATCGACATCAACAATAAACACCTCAGTACCATCACTTAACTCATATGTATGACTGTCACTTGGAAGTTCATTTCGTGACTCAGAAGTTAAATGAACATGAAAAACACGATCATCATCTTCACCTACGACTGCAATGGATAACCCGTTCTCATTTACTTTGCCAAAAAAATGCTCACCTTGAAAAGGAATTTTCGATGGTAAATAAACTTGTTGTTCGATCTGTTCTTCATATTGATCAAGTGCTGATAATAAATCCGTATACCCTAACTTCTCATAAACCTCTGTTATAGAAAGTTCACGATCCTCAAACGCATAAATAGACGGTTGAACGGTTAACATGATGATGACAGCTAAACTTGCAACACGCATCGTATCACCTCAGGATTAGCATGAGTTACTTATTAATAATTTATACAAAAATAAAGCCGCCCCATTATGAGACGACTTAACTTATGCATCTTTAGCGTATAATTCTTTAGGCAATGAATTAAAAGCTTGCTCTAAATCAGCAATCAAATCATCGATATCTTCAATCCCTGCAGAATATCTGATTAAACCTTCTGGGATCCCCATTGCCTCTCGTTCTTCTGGTGTACATTCAACGTGACTTGTTGTACGTGGCGGTCCTATAATGGTCTGAACACAACCTAAACTTGCAGCACGTTTGGCTAATTTCATCTTAGGCAATAATTGATGCACGGTTTCTAATCCACCTTTAACAGAAAAGCTTAACATACCGCCGAACCCTTTCATTTGTCGTTTTGCAATAACATGACCTTTATGCTCTTCTAACCCTGGATAAAAGACATCATCGACCCAATCGATTGTTTTTAAATATTGCGCTACTTTCATCGCATTTTCGTTTTGCCTTTCGACTCTTAAATGAAGCGTTTTCATTCCGCGAAGTAATAAATATGATGCCATTGGATTTAACGTTGCTCCATTAATTTCACGATAATGATAAATTTGATCGATTAGCTCTTTAGAACCACAAACAATGCCACCTAATGCATCTGAATGACCACCTAAATATTTCGTTGCGCTGTGTAAGACGAGATCAACACCTAACTCAAGCGGATTTTGGTTAACAGGTGAAGCGAATGTGCCATCAATGATGACAAGTGCACCAGCTGCATGGCCTGCTTTTGCCATTCGTTCAATATCAATGATTTTTAACGTTGGGTTTGTTGGTGATTCCAAATAAAGGACTTGACAACCATTCGCTATTTCCACTTCAATCTCAGCATGATCGTCTGTTTCACAAAAGACGACATCGACACCACTTTTCGGTAAAAATTCAGTGAAAATTTTATTTGTACCACCATACGTATCTTTAATTGTCACAACGCGATCACCTGGGCGTAAAAATGTATAAAGTGTATTCGATATAGCTGCCATACCCGTTGAGAAACTAGTTGCTGCTTCTGCGCCTTCTAAATCTTTGACTTTGTCTTCGAATGCTTGTGTCGTTGGATTCGTGTTGCGTCCATAAATGTGACCTTCCCGCTTACCTGTTGCAATTTCATGCCATTCATCCATATCATCATAACCAAATGATACACTGTGCACAACTGGAACTTGAGTTGCCCCGTAAGCTAATTGTTCTTTTTCCCCTGACCATAAAGCTTTTGTACCTGGTTTAAATTGTGTCATCTAAAGCCCTCCTCTAAAATTTTATTTATGCGGTTAAAAGCATTAGCTAATAATCCCACTACTGTCATCTGGAAAGTGAAATGGACTTGTTACAATTAATTCACGTGGATAATCCGTTAACATCTCAACACCACTTTCAGTAATAACGAATGACTCACTCATCTCAATACCATCATTCTCAAACCACAGCCCTGGAATGAAATGAAAGGTCATGTTAGGCTCGAGCACTGTTTTGTCACCTTTACGAATGCTTGCTGTATGCTCTCCCCAATCAGGCGGATAATTTAAGCCCATCGAATAGCCGAGGCGCGATTCTTTTTCAATACCATATTTGCGCGTTGACTCACGCCAAGCTGCTTCTAATTCTTCTAAATAAACACCAGGCTTTGCATGCTCTAATACATTCTCAATCCCTTCACGAACGATACTAGCTAAACGTTGTAAACGCTCTGGTGGCACGCCAATTGAAACGGTCCGTGCTAATGGTGAGTGGTAACGATTATAACAACCACCCAATTCGATAATGACCGCATTACCTTCTTTAAAATAATGATCAGACCATGTTAAATGAGGGGTTGACGTATTTTCACCAGTTGGAAGCATTGGGACAATCGATGGATAATCCCCTCCATAATCTTCAGTTCCTTTAATAAGTTCATAGTAAATCGCTGCAGCAGCATCATTTTCTCTAGAACCAGTATGAATTGCTGATACCCCAGCATCCATTGCCGCTTCAGCAATCTTACCGGCACGACGCATAAATTCAATCTCTTGATCTGACTTTTTAATTCTCACCCAATTCACAAGCGATGTCGCATCTTTTAATGTAGCATTCGGCAACTTTCTCAACAACGTGACATACGCTTTTGCAGAGAAATAATATTGATCCATCTCAACACCAACTCGTCGATTCCCATGACCAATTTCAGTTAGAATCTCTGCAATGAACTCCATTGGGTGATATTGATCTGAGTGAACGTAATAATCTGGATATGACATGATGTTTTCATCGTACATCCACGTTGTTGATTTTGCGCCATTGGCATCCATTAATCGTCCAATCCAAATAGGTTGTGGCTCATCAATCATAACAACCAACATTTGATGAACGTAAAACGACCAAGCATCATACCCCGATAAATAGTTCATATTCGCAGGGTCAGTTATGAGTAACACCTCAATTCCTTCCCTTGCCATCCGTTCTTTAGTATTTCTAAGCCGTTCTTGATACTCTAAAATATCAAACGTCAACATAGTAAATCCTCCCTTCTTTCAATAACTGAATTTTTAAATTATTTGTTAATTATATTATATTGTCTTAGGAGGCCATTTGATAATATACAAAGTGTATGAACTTTTAATCACTTCCTTTATACACTTTTAGAAAGGAGAGTTGACGCCGGGTTAAAGCAGGTTAGTTTCTGATGAGTTCGGATTAATGTCGGATGAGGTGGTGTTATTGTCGGACGAGAGCGCTTTAGTGTCGGACGGGAAGCACTTATTGTCGGACGAGCGAGCTTTAGTGTCGGATGGGAAGCACTTATTGTCGGACGAGGACGCTTTAGTGTCGGACGGGAAGCACTTATTGTCGGACGAGCGCGCTTTAGTGTCGGACGGGAAGCACTTATTGTCGGACGAGGACGCTTAACCACCGGATGAGAACCTCTTATCACCGGACAAATGTGCTTAACCACCGGATGATCACCTCTTATCACCGGACAAATGTGCTTAATCACTGGATGAGCACCTCCTTCATTCATCAAAAATGCCCATAAATATCCCCAGAGCGCTTTACTCTGAGGTTTCATTCTAATTATTTGAACTGTTTCAACAGCCACAGCCGTACACTCAATTCGAGTAAGAAAGAATCATCAGCATCGACTAATGTTAAACCGGTTAGATTTTCAATATTACGCAAGCGATACAGCAAGGACTGCCGATGCAAATTCAATGCTCTCGCTGTTTGACTAACATTTCCTTTATATTTTTGATATGTCATGAAGGTATGAATTAAATCTGTCTGCCTTACTCGGTCGTATTCAATTAAAGGATCGACCGTTTCTTGAACCATATTAATTAAAGGCTTATTCCCTGCGACATTCATTAAAAGACGATTAACCTTCGTCTCATCGAAGAATGTCCGCTCACCAAAACCATGCTCCTCAGTATGAATATCTAATGCTGTTCGTGCTTCATGATAACTTTCATAAAATGACTGTAACCCTTGATTATGAAGGCCAATTCCCCATGCAAAATAAACATGTGCTAACTGGTCGTGTAACCTTCGTTCAACCATATCTAAAAAATGGTTTACCGTTTCTTGATAGCCTGACTCTTCAATTTCTAAAAAGATAATAACTTCACCTGCATCAAATGATGACATAGTTTTACGTCCAAGTTGTTGACTTGCGTGAGTGATTTCCTTTTGTACATAATAGTTTAAACTGTGCAATGATGAGCGGCCAGACTGATCTTGTGCGTCATTCCATGAAGGGTCATCATCTTCTTTAACCTGAAAATCACCGACTAAACAAGCATAGGGCAAGGACAAATCATAGCCTAACAATTCACCTTTGGACAATGACTTCGCATCAAGTGGTGTGTCATCTTTAGCTAATTGTAAAACGAAATTATCCTTCAACCGAATTTCAGTCATCTCGACAGCATTTTCAGTTAAAAAATATAGTGCACAGGCCGTTAAACCGTGCTCTAAAGCGTGCATTGTAAACCAATTTAGCTCTTTAGAAGTATCCGGCATGAATAAGAGGTACCCTTGCTTTTTGTTGTTAGAAAAAATAGTAAGTTCATAACACCTCTTACCATTCACATTGTATTGATTTAAATGGTGATATAGTGGGTGTTCATCTAATGGGACATCAGGTTGATCTAATTTATCGACTGGTATATCACTATGGTCATTCAAAGCATCAATGACATTGAAGTCAAAATCACAATTCGCACGAACATTTTTCTCATCATCACTAATGGCGACAGGAATTCCAATCGCCTCATATAAAATCTCCATTAAGTCTTCTAAAGAGCTCCCGTTCAACACACTATTTGTCAACGTTTGTCTTAAATCTTCTGCTTTTTGTCTTTTAAGTTCATTGTTTTGATTAATTAATTGCAAAATATCATGGATCACATCAGAAAAACGAGTTTTCCATGGGACCTCAATTAAGGTAAAGTCATGTGATTGAGCTAACGATAAAACATCTTGGGGAATATTTGAAACATAACGACCGGTTGCAACAGTTAAAGCAGTAGCCCCTGATTGAATAACATCCTCGACAAATGAACGAAACAAAGCTGGGTCTTCACTACACCCCATTCCGGTTGTTAAAACGAATTCATGCTTACGGACAAAGTTTTCCACTGGAACTTCAATGACTGAAATCCATTCAATTTGCTTTTCAGATAAAGAATCATTACCAGTATGAACAAACGCTTCAACCATAACATTCAATCGTAATACATCACTGACTTGAACCCCCATATGATCCCCCTTTTCACTTTTACATCTCTATTTAATTATAGTGATAAACCGAATAAACAGTCAATTCAGAAAATTATATTATGGTAAACATTTAAGATTCACATCTGTACATCCACCACCATTATAGACCATTTTATGTAATTATATTTAATAGAATTCCCCCCCCAAACTAGACTGATCTTATTAACAAAAGGCCGTCCATTCAATGAACGACCTTTTAATGATTTTCATTATGAATTCCCTTTTATACTTGCTGAATAAACAGAACTCCTGCAAATACCGCAATTAAAACTAATCCAACAAGAGAGAGTAGTTTTCCGATATTGCCTTTATTATATATAAATACAAACACGAAATAAGTAGCAACTGCTATTCCGAAAAACGCATATGCTTCAATCAAGTCACTATGAGTGTAAAGATGCGCGTAGAACAAGAAATAAAGCACTAGCGAAACCAATGAAATAACCCCTATTAAATATAAAAGCTTCGAGACGTTCATCCTAATTCCTCCATTTTATTCCTTATAGAAAATTATACAGTTTAATTCGGAATTTTTCCACACTGAGATAGTTAATATTATTCCCAATGATAGAACTTCTATGTTATTATGCACTTTTCGATTCTGGAGGGCTGAAGAATTAATCCGGTGAAAAACACATTACTTTTAGAATCCTTCTCACTTTCCAATCCTAAAAGAAAAACCCAGCTTGCAGTAATCCGCAAGCTGGGTCCATGATAATTTTAGCTTTCAAGTAGTGCGACTTCTTTCGGTGAGAAGCGTGCATTGAAGAATCGTAGCGTTGGTGGTTCGTAGTCCATCTTCAATCCTTTAATTTGATGACGCTTACGATACAATTCAATAACAGAATCTGCTACAACGTCCATATGATTATTAGTGTAGACACGACGTGGAATCGTAAGGCGTACCATCTCAAGCTTTGGAATATTGTTCTCACCCGTTTCTTTATTACGACCAGCTGAAACAATACCTCTTTCCATCGCACGAACTCCTGAATCTAAGTACAGTGCTGCTGCTAACGCTTGAGCTGGGTATTGCTCTCTGTCTAAATGATCTAAGAAAGCTTTCGCATCTAAATAAACCGCGTGACCTCCAACTGGACGCACCATTGGAATACCTGCATCCATTAGCTGCTCACCTAAATAACGCACTTGCTGAATACGATGCTCAATATAATGATCATCAATAGACTCATAGATTCCTTTAGCCATCGCTTCCATATCACGGCCAGCCATACCACCATATGATGGCATACCTTCATACACTACAACTAACTCCCGCGAACGCGTGTAAAGTTCCTCATCATTCATCGCTAAAAATCCACCAATATTAACTAATGCATCTTTCTTACCACTCATCGTACAACCATCTGAGTAAGAGAACATTTCGAGTAAAATATCTTTAATCGGCATATTCTGATAACCTTGTTCGCGCTCTTTAATGAAATAAGCATTTTCCACACAACGCGTTGCATCATACATCACGTCAATACCATGCTTTTGACACAAGTCATACGTTTCACGTAAATTATCCATGCTAACTGGTTGACCACCTGCCATGTTCACTGTAACAGCAACACATACATACGGAATACTCTCAGCACCCACTTCAGCGATCAAGGTCTTTAATTTATTAAGATCAACATTACCTTTAAAATCAACTTCTACATCTGGGTCGTGTGCCTCGTCGATGACAACATCTACAAAAGTTCCGCCGTTTAACTCTTGGTGTGCACGTGTCGTAGTAAAGTACATATTACCTGGAACATAATCGCCTTCTTTTACCTTTAATTGTGATAAAAGATTCTCAGCTCCTCTTCCTTGATGCGTTGGTAGAACATATTTATAACCATACACTTCACGAACGGCCTTTTCTAACTTATACCAGCTCTTACTACCCGCATAAGCTTCATCACCAACCATTAATGCTCCCCACTGCTGATCACTCATCGCATTCGTACCACTATCAGTCAGCAAGTCAATATACACATCTTCACTGTCTAATAAAAATGTATTATACCCTGACTTCTCTAATGCTTTTTGCCGCTCTTCACGAGTCAAGATATTAAGCGGCTCCACGGCTTTAATTTTGTAAGGCTCAGCTGTACGTCTTTTCATCAACGATCAACCCCTTTAAATATTTTCTCAATATTCAGTTTAAGCGAACTAAATTTTTAATACAAGCACACAGATAAAAAGATAAACGCTTTAATGGACTGAATTATACGAGGGCTTAGCTATTTCATGCGAGCGCTGATAAATTCCCCGCGAGCGCTGATAAATTCCCCGCGAGCGCTGATAAATTCCCCGCGAGCGCTGATAAATTCCCCGCGAGCGCTGATAAATTCCCCGCGAGCGCTGATAAATTCCCCGCGAGCGCTGATAAATTCATAAAAAACTAGGGACCCTATCTAGGGGTCCCTAGTTTTTTATTCACCTAATAAATAAAAATAATGCGCTAATGTTTCCATTCCTTGATCAAAGTTTTCTAAGTGGAAATGTTCATTTGGTGCGTGTAAGTTCTCATCTGGTAAACCGAAGCCCATTAACACTACAGGTACATCTAAAATTCGGTCTAATTCAGCTACGATTGGAATTGATCCACCGCCTCGAATGTACGCTGTGTCATTTTGATAAACTGTCTCATAAGCTTTAGCTGCTTTTTGAATAACTGGATGATCAAACGGTGTCACGTATGGTTTCCCTTTATCAAATGGATTGACTTCTACTTCAACGCCTTTTGGTACGTTTTCATGAACATGCTTCGTTAGCTGCTTAACAATGTGATCTGGGTCTTGGTCTGGTACTAGGCGGCAAGTTATTTTCGCTGTTGCCTGATTAGGTAAAACGGTCTTGATCCCTTCGCCTTGGAACCCACCATAAAGGCCATTAACTTCAAGCGTTGGTCGAACAGAAGTCCGTTCGACATAAGAGTAGCCTTCTTCTCCGTCTAATTCAGAAACACCTAGTTCACCTTTAAGCTTAGCTTCATCAAATGGTACTTTTGCTAAGGCATCACGCTCATCTTTTGTAAGCTCAGGAATATCACGGTAAAAGTCTTCAACTAAAATTCGATTATTCTCATCACGGAATGAGTCAACGATTTTAACAAGAGCGTGAATAGGATTAACGACTCCGCCACCATACTCACCAGAATGTAGATCACTATTCGCCCCTTTGACATCAATTTGAATACCCGCAAGGCCACGCAATCCGTATGTAATCGTTGGCTTACCTTTTTCAACTAATGCAGAGTCAGACACAACGACCAAGTCAGCATGTAACATCTCAGCATGCTCCTCAGCAAACTTCGGTAAGTTCGGACTACCAATCTCCTCCTCACCTTCAATTAATACTTTAAAATTCACAGGAGGCGTTTCATCTTGGCTAATTACAGCTTCCATAACTTTAAGGTGCATGAACACTTGCCCTTTATCATCTGTTGCCCCACGCGCGAAAATTTTATTATCACGGATCGTTGGTTCAAACGGCTCTGAATCCCATAAATGAACCGGGTCCACTGGTTGTACGTCGTAATGACCATAAACTAAAACAGTCGGTGCATTTCCATCCGCTATGTATTCACCATAAACAACCGGCTTACCATCTGATTCCATCACTTTTGCTTCTTGAAAGCCAATATTCTCAAGCTCAGATTCGACCCATTCTGCTGCACGCACGGTGTCTTCATGATACTCTGATAACGCACTAATACTTGGAATTTTCAAGAAATCTTCTAACTCTTGTAAATGACGCTCGCGATTGTCTTTTAAAAATTGAATCACTTGCTCTTTCATATCTCATCCTCCTAGATCATTTTACCGCCATAAATGTTGAAAAATCAGCTTTATCTTCTATATTAAACTCAAACAATTTTCGAAGCAATGATTAACCAACTTCTTCTACTCTATATTCGAGTGTTGTGACTCTTCAATCTTCACTAAAAAACCTCCAAGTTGGCCTCCTTTCGTCTATTATAATGGAATAAATATAAAATTTCATATGTATGGTCCATGACAAGTTTGGCCGAACGCTCTAGTTTTACTGTTTATCACTCATATATTTTCATTTTCGCTCAATTATTTAAAAGTTTACGACAAATATTTTGTAATTCGCTTAGGAAAATAAAATATCGCTTCATTATTCTGTTCAACCGGTGCTCGCTCCAACCAAAAAAAGCAGGGGAAATTTTAATCCCCTGCCCTCTTTCTTTACTCTTCAATTACAAATTCAAATGCAGCTTGTAGCTTGACATCTTTACCAATTAATACGCCGCCTGTTTCAAGTGGAGCATTCCAAGTTAGGCCGTAATCTTCACGGTTTACTGAACCTTCAACATCAAAACCAGCAACCATGTTACCACCCATCGGATCTTTCGCAACACCATTTGCTTCTACTTTAAACGTTTCTTCATTAGTAACCCCTTTAATCGTCACATCAGCTGTCACTTCATATTCAGAGTCGCTAACTTTTTTAACTGATTTACTATTTAATGTAATCGTTGGGTAATTCTCCGTATCGAAAAAGTCACCTGACTTTAAGTGTCCGTTACGATCTTCATTATTTGTATCAATAGAATCAACTTGGATCGTCGCTTTCACACTTGCATTTTCTAAATCTTGAACATCTCCACTGACTTCAACATCAAAGTCATGGAATTCACCTTTCGCCTTAGATACCATCATGTGCTTCACTTGAAAAGCCACTGAACTGTGGACTTTGTCTAATGTTACAGTTGCCATATAAAATTCCTCCTCTTTTCTATTCACTTACTTTATGTAAGTAAGTATAAATAAAATAGTTAATATAGTCAAGTAAGTTTGTTATTTTCTTTTCAACGATTTTTGGTTATAATAGGAGATAAGAGGTGAAGACCTATGGATCAATCAATTTGCCCTAGATTTGAAAGAGCTATATTTATTATGAACAAGCGTTGGACGACATTAATTATCTTTCAACTACTTGAAGGATCTCAGCGCTTTTGTGAGATAGAGTCAACGATTGGAGTAAGTGGACGCGTTTTATCCGAACGCCTTAAAGATTTAGAAAAAGAAGGCATAGTCAAACGCTCCGTGTACGATGAAACACCGGTACGCATCGAATATTCTTTAACTGAAAAAGGCGAATCTTTAAAGCCAGCCCTTGACCAAATTCAAATATGGGCTGAAACTTGGATCGAACCAAATAGTTAATTAGTTCTGAGTATTAGGAATCAATTCCTAAAATTATTCCCTATTAACTAGTTCCCGAATTCTTTCGGGAACTTTTTTATTTAACTACTGTTCTTCCACCCCTCTAATACTCTACTATTATGTCACTTTAACTCGATAAACTAGGACAATGGTCTAGTGTTATTTTGTCAAAATTCATTGTCTAACTAGCAAAAAAGGCTTTAACCCCCACCAATACAGTGATCAACTACCTAATTATTATTTTTTGAATATTAGTTCTTTTGTATCAAGGAAACTTACGTCAACTAGCCGAATTATTTATAACGTAACCTTTATTTTTAAAAAGGAGGTCTCATTAGGATTATTTAACTATTTCAAAATATTTATAATGGAGGGAATGTAGTTTTGAGAAAAGTATTAAGTAAACCGATTTTAATTTTACTTGCTTTAACACTAGTCTTAGGTACAATGGGCTTCTCCCCTGGAAATGGCAACGGTAATGGACCTGGGAATGGAATTGCTAACGGGATTAGCAACGGGAACGGAAATGGTAATGATAATGGTAATGGCAACGGAAATAATTCAGGTCAAAATTCAGGTGACCTACAACGCATAAGTGGTATTCATGGTGAGTTTGATCATGAATCAGAAGAAGAGTTAACTGTAATTGTAGAGCTAGAAGAACCATCAGTCTTACAAGCTAAACATAAAGGCGAACAACAACAAGATCGCGGTGACTTAGAGTTGCAACGACAAGATGTAATGGATGCAGCTAGTGAAGCCGCTCCTAGTAGTGAATTTAATCGTGAGTATGACTATGTCTTTAGCGGGTTTTCAGTTGAAGTTCAACAAAACGAAATTCGTGACTTAGCTGCTGTTGAAGGTGTCAATGCAGTATACCCGAACGTGACACATGAGGCTGAAATTCTCGAGTCAACTGAAATTGGTGCTCATGAAATTTCTCCTAATATGATGGACAGTGCTCCTCATATTGGCGCGAACGATGCATGGGAGGAATTAGGCTATACGGGTGACGGGGTAACTGTCGCAGTTATTGACACTGGTGCTGACTACACTCACCCTGACTTACAACATGCATTTGGTGATTATAAGGGCTGGGATTTCGTTGATAACAATGACGATCCTCAAGAAACACCAGCTGATGACCCACGAGGCGATGCGACAAATCACGGTTCTCACGTAGCTGGTACCGTAGCTGCTAACGGTGAGATCAAAGGTGTCGCACCAGATGCTACATTACTTGCTTACAGAGTATTAGGTCCGGGTGGTAGTGGTGCAACAGATGATGTGATTGCAGGGATTGAACGTGCAGTTGAAGATGGTGCAGATGTCATGAACTTATCATTAGGTAATACTTCTAATGACCCAGACTTCGCAACATCTATTGCTTTAGATAATGCAATGGCTGATGGTGTTGTAGCTGTAGCTTCAAACGGCAACAGCGGTCCAGCTGATTGGACAGTTGGTTCTCCAGGTACAAGCCGTGATGCCATTTCTGTAGGTGCAACAGAGCTTCCATATATGACTTATGATTCTTCTATGTCAACGCCTAGTGGATATGACTACTCAACAGCCAATGTTATGGGTCACCCTGGTGAGGAAGCATTAATGGCTTTAAATGAAGGCGAGTTCGAGTTTGAATATGTCGGATTAGGCGCACCTTCTGATTTTGATGGTGTTGATATGGAGGGTAAGATTGCGTTAATTGAACGTGGTGAATACGCATTTGTTGAAAAAGCTGAAAACGCAAAAGAAGCTGGTGCTGTCGGTGCTGTTATTTTTAACAATGAACCAGGTGAACAACCTGATGTTCCAGGCATGGCAGTTCCAACTATTAAACTATCTCAAGATGATGGTAGTGTCATGCTCCAAGAACTCGAATCTGGAAATAACACTGTTTCTTTTGATCTCGCTGAATCTGGTATGATGGGTGAAACAGTTGCAGACTTCTCTTCTCGTGGACCAGTTACAGACACGTGGATGATTAAACCAGATGTTTCAGCTCCTGGTGTAAACATTGTAAGTACTGTACCAACTCATAACCCAGATGACCCTTATGGCTATGCAGCTATGCAAGGTACAAGCATGTCAGCACCACACGTAGCCGGTGCAGCAGCTTTATTAGTTCAAGCAAACCCTAATTGGGATACACAAGAAGTAAAAGGTGCTCTTATGAACACTGCAGAAACGCTATATGATGAGAATGGCGATCGTTATCCTCATAACACACAAGGTGCAGGAAGCATCCGTGTTGTTGAAGCGATTACGACTGAAACATTAATGGCACCTGGTTCTTACTCTTTCGGAACTTTTGAAAAAGAAAATGGTAAACAAGTCGAACGTCAACACTTTGAAATTGAGAATCTTTCTGATGAAAGAAAGCGTTTTGACATGGATGTAGAATTATTCGATGGGGAAGATCACATAAAAGTTATGACGAGCAACAACTTAAATGTTAATCCTGGTAGTACTCAAAAAGTGAACATGAACGTTCAAGTTGATGCAAGTGGTCTTGAAGGCGGTTATTATGAAGGATTAATCACGTTAACCCATGATGATGAAATCGTTGAAATTCCAACCATCCTATTTGTCCAAGACCCATATGAAGTTTTCCCGATTGAAGACTTACTAGATTTCGGAAACTTTGAGCTAAATAACGGCATTTTCGATGTGACGTTAGGATTTAACTATGATATTGACTATGTTGACTTTGTCATTTATGATTCAAGTCTGGCTGCTGGGGCATTAATTCACGGTGTTGATGATCAAGCTGAAGGTGAACATCAATACCAAATTGATGCAAATGATATTTTACCGCTTCTTCCAATTGTTTTACCATCTGATTCATATAACTTTGTTGTATTCGTTGGTAAGGATGGTGCAGAAGAAGGTTGGGTTTTAGGTGAATTTGAATTAGATTAAGACAAAAAGGATGAGCTTAAAGGGCTCATCCTTTTTTATCCTTTAATTTATATTCTTTTAAGAACAATCAACAGCCTTAATAAGGCGTAAAGGAACCCTTTAATTTATTTTTATACCTTTCTAACTTTTTAATTCGTTTGAAAGTTAATAAAGAGCAAATCGTTGCAATTATTAGCATCAACTCATGCTGTTCTCCGCGGTTATCGATTATACGATAGCTTTTAAGGTTATTCATAGTCAACCTCCATTATAAGTCATAATTAATATACATTTTACCATACGACCCAGCAGTTTAACGTTTATTTAACTAACTCCTTTTTCTCTTGCTTACTCAACTTCTTAATCGCCACTTCTCGCTTCATGGCTTCTGATTTCGTTTCGAATTCTTCTTGATAAACAAGTTTAACCGGAAGCTTTGCGCGTGTATATTTCGCTGCTTCTCCTCTTTGATGTTTAGCCACACGTAATGAAACATCATTCGTATAGCCTGTATATAGCGATCCATCTTTACAGCGTAACATGTATATATAATACATACCTATAACTTCCTTTCTATTACCCTTTAAAAAAGTCGTCTTGCTCTTAATCTTACTCTCTTCAAATACTCATCACTAACATCCGGTGCACCACCGCGTAAAATCTCAGTCAAATAATGATCTGGTGGTGCGACCTCATCTTTTTTATCAATTACAATAAAAGTGAGCATCGGGACTAATTCACCGTGAAACTTTACATCCACGATCGCCGGGCGATACATTCCAGAATGTACGCCTTCTCGTTCATACAAATAATCACGTGCCGCTTCGGTAATCTCATAGACAATCCCTTCAACAACTTCACGTTCAACTTCCACAATGTCTGCACGCCCACCATCCGGACGATTGACTGTAAACTGCAGTTCATATCCTTTCAAATAGCCAACACCCAAGCGTTCAAACTCTTTAAGCTTATCAGCCAAGTTAATCCGCTCATCATCCATACAAGAACCATAGGCAAAATAATACGGCACATTATTTTTCAACTGTTGGTCTAATCGCCAGTTGCCAAACGCCACTTCTCGTAATCCTTCTGCTTTCCAAGCTTCATAATAATATGTATACGCCTTGAGTCGACCAAGATCCGTTTCAACCTCTACCACTTTTCGTTCATAGTGCGATTCTCCATCTGGAACATAGCCTTCTAATTTATCGATCTCTATCATCAATTCATCCGAAATACGATACAACTCACCATAAACTTGTTGATCAGAACCCAACACTAACGCTGGATAACCATTTGTCGTATCAACTAAATGACCTTTAACCCACGCCACTTTCGCCGAACAGTTCGCTTCTTCAATCAATCTATGATTTCTTTCACCAAATAATAATGTCCCATACACAAACACATAATGCTCCACTACTAACCCTCCCACTTTATCTTTAATACTAATTTAAAATCCCGTCACTGTCACCGTTTCAATGGTAAACTTTTTGGCAACAATGAGGATGAAAAGGAGTGATTGCATGCTTCAAATTGCTTTAACTGTCGTACTACTAGTTGGTGCGGTCCATCTATTAATCATCAACCGTAAAAAACATAAACAAAACCAGCAAGTCTATCACCTATTAGATCAAAGCAAAGACTTAAAACAAACACTCGCGATGGGGCTCTACTATCGATTCAATTTCAAAAAGGACTCTGAAACAGGTGAATTCACCGAGCAAGTAAGTAACCATTTTATTCAACAAGTCGAATATGAATTCGAAGACTTTGTCGCTAAAGTAATGGAAAATAAGTTTGGAGGCGAGTCGGTTGTGACTGGCACGATTGGCGACTATGGCGTTGACATCCGCCATCACCGAGACGACGGGCTATACCTTGGTCAAGTCAAAGCACACAAAAATGACATCCCTTTCGACCCAATTGCGATCATCCATTCCAACATCGTTCAAGAGAAAGCTGAAGGTGGATTCATCGTTACGACAAGTGACTTCACACCACAAGCACGAAAATACGCACAATCATTAAATATCGAGCTCATAAACGGCGAGCAATTCGTTAGCTATTTACTCGAAAGCCTAAAAAGCGGAGAACAACAACTATTCGGTCAGCCGAAAGAAGCTTAATTAAACACTCGAATGATTCGTTCGCTCAAATAATTTCAGTTTCGCACCATTAATGTGAAATGAGTAAAATTTAAAAAAACCGCTCAATCCACAATATAATCTATGTAAAAATATAGGTACATTACGCTTAGCTTCTGATTCTATGTTTCACCTTAAAATAATAGCTGTAATCTTGACCTCTTAATTATATTTCTCGTTCTAAACTCAACGATCCTCCTCAAAGTCAACCCGACACAAAAAATGCCAAACCTTTTACAGTTTAGCATCTCTTATTACAATCCATGATGAATCCATCTAAATTCTGGCACAAGCTCAGAAACGGTTACAAACTCCACTTCATCTTCTACTTCCTCGATCCACTCTTTCAATACTGTAGCCGTTTCTTCAACTGGTCTTCCTACATGACCAATCGCAACACATTCATCATAATCCTCAAGGCCGCTCTTGAATCGCCTGGCACTGCTCAGTAATATGCCCTACATCCGCCACATCATCTAAAAAGATATGATTCTCAACAATCGGAACGCCCAACTTTTCCGCGACATCCGGTGACAAACTGAAATAATTGGACTTACTATCAACATACATTAATCCATTCTCTTGTAATACTTCAAATACTATATTCATGATTCTCTCATCAACTGTCACAACAGATCCCATGTGATTATTAATACCTACAGCATAGGGTAGGGCACGTCATCAGCCGCTTCTTTCACTTTTGTTCTAATCTCATAATCACTCATCTGTGTCGTAATTGCTCCAGGACCTAACTGACGTGATGTTCCTGGAGGCCCTTCCATCGACAAGTGGACAATGACTTCATGACCTTCTTCATAAGCCACCGAAGCCTCTTCTTGTGTATGTTCAGAAAATGGCATCACCGCAACCGTCAACGGAACTGGCAAATCAAGAATATCCTCTGTCCCGGCCATATCGTTTCCTAAATCATCAAATTATGATCGCGACTTTCTTAGGCTGAGTATCTTCTTCACCAGATACATCAAGCGCGAACATATAAATCATCATTAATACCACACATAAGACAACAACACGCTTCACCCTACCACGCCCTTCATTTCATTGTTGTCTTATTATTTCCATTAGAAAAAAGCTTATACCGCTCTGATTGTGACTCTATGTTTCATACAACAATATCATGAAAGCTCTTCCTCTACCATAAAATAATAATGAGATACACCAACACAAAAATGAAGATCGAAATATAATTAATCGTCCGTTGAAATTTAGGTCGCAAATAATAAGCCAAAAAACTTAATAAAACAAATACCAACTATGAAAATGAATAACATGACAATATCAAAGACCACCATACCCCACCTTTCAAATACAACCTGCTAACTAGCTAAATTCTCTTGAACCTTTGATATTAGTCAAACATGTATATTCTAAAAGTCAGAACAACGACTCACCTCAAGATCATCACAGTCCATTTCCCTTTACAAATATACTAAAGAGTAAATTAAATCGCCAACTAAATTTTTCACAAAGTACAAAATATTATCATTTTAGTGCACAGTTTTGTTAAAATAGATTTAATTTGTTGGATAAAGGTGGAAAAGGAATGATTATCGAACTAACACGCTTTCGGGTAAAAGAAGGAAAAGAACATCGCGCCAATGAATGGTTAGACTTTCTAAATGATCATATGGAAGATGTGTTACTCACATTAGAAGGTGAAAAAATGTATGTCGAAAATATATTTCGTGAAACGGTAGATGGTATCGACTATTTATACTGGTATTCTATTGAGGGTGAAGATGGTCAAGATGTAGAAGAGTCAGAGCATTGGGTTGATCAGAAGCATTTGAAGTACTGGAAGGAATGTATTGATGAATCCTATGAACCTGTAGATTTAGATTTAGAGGTGACAATGATTCCTAAGCACATTCGTGAGATCTTAGGGTAAGGAGTGTTAAAATGGATACAAAACAACTGGATACCTTATTCATCATCGCGATATCCATTAGCGTCCCACTGTGTATTATAATTCCAATACTAGATATCATCTTCACCCTACCGCCAGTCCTGTTATATACACTACTGCCATTCGGCATCATACTAGCCTTAATCGCCATTGTTTCATCTATTATGCGAATAAAATAATCAAATAAAAATAAAAACGTACCGAGAACAACTCGGGTACGTTTTAGTTATTGCTTCTTTAATTGTTTGGCAATCAATAACGCACGCTTTAAATAGATAAACGCAAGCGCGCCAATTCCAATTATAAAAAGGACTCCAAATACCATGAATAAGTAACTTAAATATTGAGGAACACTCAGCGCTACTGCCGCTACGATTAAAGCACCGATTAATAAGAACGTTAACATTCGTGGTAGCATAAAAATTGTACCTCCAACTTCTATGAAAAGTATTGACATCTTCATTATAAGCTATTATATTAATACTTGTCGATTATTTAATTATGACACTTTCATAACATGACTCCGTAGCTCAGCGGGAGAGCACTTGCTTGACAGGCAAGGGGTCGGTGGTTCAAGTCCACTCGGAGTCATAGCCAAGAACCCTAAATATTTTAGGGTTCTTTTTTTATCTCATGAGTCTATTACTATTAGCATCTCTATATACACTTAAAACATGCTGATCTCTTGGTTCGGATATTATGATATACTGGTCATACATCAATTTTGTAATGATTCAGACTGACTGTTGATAAATTCCACTTCAAATAAGCGGTTTATTTCATCGCCAATATCCCTAAAAAGTCCAAAAAATGTGAACTCGGATGAATGGGACTTAAGCGAAAGAAAGGAGAATTATAAGCTATGGAAATTGCGCGTATTTTACTACCTATTGTAGTAGTGGGTGGGGCTTCAGTATTTGTCGTTTTAAGGATGAAACATAAATATAACAAAGGCACCCTGGGTCAGAAAAAATCAAAAAGCGCTCAAAATTTATTGGATAGTTTAATACCACTTGGAATGGTGATTGGTTGTGCTATTGCTGTACTTCTTAGCACATTTCTCCCATTCTCCTTACAATCTTCATTTGGTTTTGGGGCTGGAATAGGTTTATTATTTGGATATTTTGCTTATGAGATTTATAGCAAAAGTGAAGAAAATCATCTTCCAGAATAGAATTCTGTTAAGTCAATGTTGTCAATTTATTTGTTATTTGATGTGTTGTTTGAATGTTATGTATTTTCCTCTTAACTAAACTAACCCCGTTAATAATCTACAAATGCGCCCCTCTCATTTCACATACATTACATACCCTTAAATTTCGTGCATATAGTTATAAGGTATCCCCACTCTCATTGAAGGTGAGTGAGATTTAGATTTTGGAGGGATTGTGTGAAACAAATTGACACTCACGTATACTTACAGCGCCTAGTTTCATGGGCACAAGACATTCAACAATACCACCAGTTTTATATAAGATCGCATCAATCAAGAGATCAAGATCAGTTATCTGCGCGATTAGATTTCCTTATTCAGGATATTAATGAAACTATAAATCGATCTTATTCGTTACAATCTAATGAGCTATTAAACTTCCAGCATCAAGCGAACGATATTTATCATGAGGTTCTTTGGAGATATCAAAGCTCAGAGATTAACACCTTTAATAAAGCAAATAAGGTTCAAAAGCATGATGATGAAAAACCCTTTCACCCTAGTATGATACCGCCTAATTGGGTTCCGTTTTACAATCATTCTCCCCAAACAATAGCTACCTTCAAGGCACTCGTTGATACTATGATTCCATCACCCTGGACTGATCAATTTAAAATGGATGAATACTTAATGATGATATTGGATCATTTCATTTCTACTCAAGAAGAATGGGTTCCAGAAACGCTCCATTTATCTACTCCAACAGCTGAAATACTTGATATAGCTGCTACAAAACTTACCTTCCTCAAGTCTACAAAAAATCCAACTTTTGATACTGTTTCTCAAGAAGGGGCATTTACAACCTTATCACATAACGATCGAATTAAAGCAGTCAGCTTATTAGAAAATCTTCAAATTGATTTGAATGCTCTTCCCTCTCCCTTTTTTAACAATGGAGAACTCAATCAGTTTGTCGTTACTTATGCTTTTCAAATGGTTAAGTTTGGTTTTTATTCAGAGTGGATTTCTTATGGATCAACTCGATTTGCTTCTCCGGAAGATCGTGTTAGAGAAACGATCCCCTACACCTGGGATTTAGTGGGCTATCCTGGAGTTTCATATGGCTACCGTGCACTTCGTGGATTTTTGATTGATGAGTTTGATGAAAAGGTGGAATAAATGATGAGTATAGATGCAGATGTTATCATCATTGGAGCTGGTGCTGGAGGCGCAGTTGCTGCTAAGGAGCTTGGAGAGTTAGGGCTCAAAGTTCTTGTCCTTGAAGCTGGCCCATGGTATGGCAATAAGAAATGGGAGGAGCCGAATAAGTGTCGTGGTCCTGTTAGTAGTTCGAGTCGAGATGACTTAGACGTTAACCTTTTAAGGAAACACTACACGAGAGAAGAACATACTATGAATGATATTGTTTCTGGACGTTTTCGCTGGGGACCTGCCGACCGTCGCCGGCCCGGATGGTACCGCAGCCTTCCTGAGAATGGATTAGTTTGGCAAAACGCTGGTGTAGGCGGAACCACACAGCATTACTGGGCAAATTCACCTCGCGCTTATATCTCAGCAGTTGAAGGAGTTTGGCCCATTTCCTATCGTGAATTAATTCCTTACTATGAAAAGGTAGAGGATACACTACCGGTTCGCCCTGCACCCACTACACCGAAAGAAGAATTATTTTACTTTGGAGCTGAAAAAGCTAGTTGGTCACTAATTGATACGGCAAATCCTATTTCACCTGGTTATCGTCCACAACCCAATGCGATTCTAAGACCAAATGAACAGTTAATGAATCCTAATTATTCTTTAGAAGAGCTAAGTCATATGGATGGATGTACACTAGCTGGTCACTGTATGAATGGTTGTACGTATGGCTCATCCACTGATCAAGTCGCTAAACGGTCAACTCATGTCAGTTACGTTCCTCTAGCACTCGAGACTGGAAATGTTGAAATCAGACCTAATACATATACCACTAAAATATTAACCGAAAATCATCCAAGAGACGGGGTAATTGCCTGTGGTGTCCAGTTCAAAGATACGTGGACAGGAGAAACAGGAGAATTGTTCGCAAAAGTCGTCGTCATGGCTGCAGGCTGTATCGAAACCCCAAGACTTTGGCTTAATTCAGACCTCCCTTTTAACGATTGGGTTGGACGCGGTTTAACGAATCATTATTGGGATTGGATAACAGGAGAATTTGATGAAAAGGATCTGATGAGGATATTAGGTCAAAATAACGTCAACCCATTCGTTGGTCCTACATCAGCTGCTCGTTTGGATTATCCAGGACTTGGTGTTATTCAACCATCTGGCATTAGCCCGGGTCTATTTTCCTCATTAACCTTTGGCTTCAGTCAAAGTGGAGAGTCATCACTTCTAAATCTACCTCCTGAAATTCCTTGGGAAACAGAAGGTAGAGTTTCAGGAAAAGAATTAGAAGCATGGATGGACAATTACCGTAATACGTTAAGTATATTAATTTTCGCTGATGATCAACCCCATAAAAGAAATGGTGTCACCATAGACCCTTCAATCACAGATGAGCACGGACCTGTTCCTGTCGTGCAATATACACCTAGTAAAAAAGACAGCCAAAAACGAGAACAATTAACGAAAATTTCAGCAGACATTTTACGCCGAGCAGGAGCGAAGAAGATTCATCGTACCAATTGGCCATCAAACCTTTTTGCACACATGGAATCGACCATGAGAATGGGGTTTGTAGTCGATACAAATTGTGAAGCCTACCAAGTAAAACGCCTTTTTATTGCGGATAATAGCGCACACTACAATGGAATTGGCGGCCCTAATCCTACTTTAACGACTCAAGCATTAACTACTCGTACGGCAGAAAAAATTGCTCTAAATTATTTTAGCTAAAATCAAGGGATCACCCGGGAATGTTCGCAGCCAATAAAATATGATCCTCAATCTATAATCATTTGGACTGAGGATATTTTTTATTCTTAATCCTAAACGTACATACTTACTTGTTTTTCTCATCCATTAATTGCGCCAGTTGATTGGAATTCACTTTCTCTTCTTCATAGAGATTTTTGATGATCGCCTCATAATCTTTCTCACTACGATTTTGACTTAATTTATAAGCAGCTTGAACTTCTTCTAATTTAATTTTAAAACCGACAATCCCTTTTATTTGCCTCTTAGTTTGTGAAGAAAAATTCTTCCATAAGACGGGATTCTGTCGATGGCTTTCATATTTATGTAATAACCGTATAAGATCTTCTTCTAATTCTTCTTCGTCCATCAAACTAACTGTTCCATAAACATGAACAGCTTGATAGTTCCATGTCGGTACATCTTCTGTCTTATACCACGATGAGGATATATAAGCATGGGGACCTTGATAGATTACAAGCACTTGCTCATTATTTTCATTAAATGTTTTCCATTGTGAGTTCGCATAAGCCAAATGCCCAGTTATATAATAATCAGACCCTTTCTTGTGTAATTCCAAAGGCACATGTGTCGCCAAAGGCTTACCTTGATTTGTTGACACAATCGTCCCAAAAGAGTTCTTTTGAATGAACTCGATTATTTCTTCAAAATCTTTAACTTCATAATGCTTAGGAGTATACATGATGATCACCCTTTCAAAATCGTTAGACGAGTTTGTTTACGTGCTTTACATCAATTCTCTAAAAACACTAGTATGTTTTAATTGTAATCAATATTATTGAAATAAGTAACCTTAAATAACAAATGAAGACTTCACATACCCTCATAGAATCTTTCAAATACAAACAAATCATTCACATTTACATTACAAGAAGATCTTATTATCGATTAGATTTTGAAGTAATGGCCATTTCGGATTAGCACTTGCCACCTGAGGTTATTAGAGGCGTAAAGACTGCCTTAAGAAGTTCTACATAAAGCACACTTCTACTTTTCCTTCTTTTTCAGCTATCTCAAGACAGTTTTCAAGGAATTTTTTGATCTGCACATTGTCAGGATCGTTCCCTTTTAATGAGTACTTGTTTTCGTGTGATTGGATAAACTTTCGGAGTGCAAGTTCGATCTGTTGGACAGAGAAATTAGATCGTGCAAACGCACCACTAACTCCTGCATTATGTTCTTCTGAATCTAGCACATTGTATAGAACATCAGCATTATAATTCGACATACTAAAACGAGCATAAGCAATTTGTTTACCGGATTGATCGTAGCCCAAAATATCATGACCCATAAACGTTCTCCTCTCAACATATACAATTTTAAAGTGAGTACTAAGGGAAATTAACTTAGAGAGTGTTCTTCATTCTAAGAGTAGAAAAATGATTTAAACAGAGGGAATGTGAAGTCTATGATAATAATTATACTCGAACAAGCGTTCTTGTCAACTATTAAAATTCACAATTCGCATACTAAAAATAGAGACCACACACCGTGGCCTCTACATCTTTTATACATAATTTTCTTTAGTCGTTTTTTCCCGCAAGTGGAACAAGAATTCAATTAACAACACTGTTGCACTTACACCTACTGCAATAGCGAGCCCTGTACGTTGTTGCAAATCCATAACCGAACCAATTATATAAAAGACACCTATGCGAATTAAGGAAATCACAAGTGCATATAGCACGATTGGATTAATAAAATACTTCACCAGCATTTCTATTAAACTATCTAGTGTAAACAAATAGATAATAAAAGTAATACCCAGAACAACGAGTTGATTCGTGCTCAAGTTAAACGAAAACATCATATCAACTAAACTAACAGATCCGATAATTGCAAATGTAAACGCCCCTACAACAACTAATATTGGTAAAGCAAGAAAAGCAGCCACAATCACTACCATAGTTGCATGCATTTGCTCAGAGTATGATTCTTTTTTATTTTGCCGCTTAATAAAGTTATAGATTAATATAAATGAAATGATATAAACGGCTGTTAATGTAATAAAAAGCACCTCGTCTACTCTCCACTCCTCCTAGCTTCAGATACATACATCAATACCCATATTCTGAGCTTCTTGCATCGTAAGATACTCCATTACGTACACATCAGTGGCATAAGAGAACACTACATCCTTCCCTTTGTAATAAAACCTAGGCTTTTCTATGTATTAGCTAACGATTGAATGAAACATGACTCACATTTTTATTGTACCCAGCTTCACCTAAGTCAATTGTTAGGCCACTTTCCCTTGCTTCGTTATTTAGATTAGCATAATCAGTAAACAAAACACCTTCTACAATTATGCTTGAATTCGATAAATATCTTTCATTGTCCACTTTAGCTAACTTTATATAATCGATTAGCTCTCGTAATCCGGTCACCATATATCGAACTTGATTAGTGTATTTCACTTCACCAATTATAACTTTCCTCAAATCTCCTGTTTCTTGCTCAAAAACTTCAACAATAATATCCGGCCTTCCACTCCAATAAGAAGTTTGATCAGAAGAAAGCCCAAATAGTTTTTCTGCTACTTGGTTAGCCTCTTCCATCGATTCTAACTTTCGATCAATAAATGGGTGACTAACTTGTTTGACTTCATCAATTGAGATATTAAATTGGAGGTGCCCTGAACCAATTGAGTCATGATAAATTTTATAAACGTATTGATCATCTTTCCATTGAGCGACCATGTTTTGACGGCCATCCATGATTTGAAATTCTGCATGTTCAGAATTATGTTGGATGAGCTTTATTACGCAATATAGTTCAAATAACACGTCTTCCTCTTGAGGGAATACGAATGTTTCTTTTAATAATTCTTGAACTTCCGCTTCATCAACGTCTCCAGACATGACCTTTCGATACTGTTGTAAGATATAAGCTGCTTGTCTATACAAAGGGTTGCGGTGTTTCATCGTATCTAAAATCATGCGATCTGTTACGGGCTTTTGTTTTTGTACAACCCTAGATAAGTAGATATTCTTCTGTAAGGTGTGACGGACTGTATTTTTTAACGTATCCCACTCTTTAAACCACGAGTACTTCATATAATATTGGCTATCTATTTCGCGAAATAGTAGTCTGTTCATTACTTGCAACAATTCTAAGAGTACGAGGTTTTCTTTTATCGCAAATTCACGGTCCCTCTCGTTTACTGAGTAAATTGTTTTGTCTTTAGCATTTGATCTAAGTCGTTCTTTGATTGTACCTGGCCAGTTAATTTGACCTCTAATTTCACCGTGGTAAGTGTTCTGTGTTACTTTTGTCGATGTTTTAAAGCGTCTAATTAACATTGGTAAGTCTCTAACAAATTGTTTTACTTCATCTCTTAATAAGAAGTGTACTTTCAAGAGTTGCTCCATATTTGAGATATTTAAATCTGTTTTGTTTAGAAACGAGTTGATGCCTACAACCCCTGATTTTAAATATGTTACAAGAAACTCACTAATCTCTTCTATCATTTCTTCAGCATTACGTTTCATAAACTTACACCTTCACATGAAAGAAGTCTTCTGCAAATGATTTGAGCTCGTCCTCATTAATTTGATCCACTTGACTGATGCGGTTAATGAACTCAAGGATATCTTGATCTAACAGTCCTTCAAACTGTGGCAATACATATAAAATAATTGCAGAGGTAAAGTCACCATCTATTGCTGTATATTTAGCTATATCTTCTACAATAGCTGGGCCTATTTGTCTTATATCATTGATTTGTTGCCAAATAAACGTTAACACACTTGTATAAGAATAGTTCGTTACTCCCCATTTATTTAGGTAGAGTTCAACCATTTCATCATTAATGTCTTTAGGCACACCGACTGGTATAAATGCAAATCGTCTCATAAATGCATAACTCATCTCATATAAAGAGGCTTTATCAAGTGTGTTCATCGTTCCAATGAGACGCCAGTCATTTGGGATCATATATTCATAATCATTTGGCACAACACTTGTTTCATCTTCTTGAGGCAATAAATTTATTTGACGAGCACTATCAGACTGAAAATTAAGTTCGATTGAATCTCCTGTCAAAGCTGAGAATAATGAACCAAATGCTTTATCAATATCTGCTCGATTCATTTCATCAATAATTAACCATTTATTAATTGGCTGGTTAGTTTGCCCATCTTTAAAACAATTCAGGAACAAACCAGGTTGGAATGATAAAGTTCCATCAATATTAGGACGGTAACCACCCATCGTTTCATAAGTGAACCAATCAGATGTTGCTGTTTTCATCTTGAATTGCGCACCATAAGAATTACAAATTGCTTTGGCCAGTTTCGACTTCCCTGTTCCAGGTGGTCCTGTAAGAATAATGTGCTTACCGTTTTCTAATGCTGTTTTGACTTGCTTCAGAATTAATTCTTTGTTTTCGAAATATAAGTTATTAACTGTTAGCTCCTGCTTAAAATCAATTGTTGGAATTTCAACTATATTTTCAGTCACCTCAGGTTCCTCATCGTTTAAGCCTTCAACTAGCACCTTTTTTCGAAGGTTTTGATCAAATACTGCACTTTCCAATGTTGGGTTGTTTGACTTACGATAAGGCGACTTATTGTAATTTTTAAATTCTGATAAGGCGACTTGTAAAGCTTGATGGTGACTTTCGTGAAGATCTTCATTAGATTTAAAGTCCTCAAATGGCAAATAAGTCAGAGCTACTTGGGCTTTCTCATCATACTGAGTGAACAGTTCAGTTTTGTAATTTGTATCTTTTACATCCTTATACAGTAGGGCTACAGCCACTTGTATGCTCTTATTTCGGTCTCGTGTGGTACTAAAGATTAACCAACGGCCAAAGTCTACATGAAACTTCTTTTTCGATGGAAAAGAGACTGCCGCTTTTGGATTACCAGGGCTTTCTATCCCTAATTCACTCAAGGACTGGCTAGCAAAGTTAAATACCCACTCAGCTTGCTCAACTGAATCGAAAACATTATCAAAGTCACTAGAGAGCTCACCATCAAAATCAACTTCATTATCTTGGATAAATCTTGGATATACACTCTCGTATTTTTCCTTCATCTTCTCAAAGGTGAATTTCGTTAAATCAGTGTCTGTCTCTATATCTCTTTCACCATGTTGAGGATGTTCCGTACCGTGCAAAACACCATATTTAACGCCTTCTTTATCAATAGCTAAATATAGTTGAGCCGCTTCTTTATGGCTCACTTTACTATTTGGATAAACCGCAACCCATGTGCTAGACCCTCCTAAATTTCGGTTCCAGTTAAAGCCATTAATTACGTCACCTTCTACAAATTCGTGATCTTCAAAATGTTCTAAATCACTAATAGCTTTATGGATGTTGGCTAATTCAAACTCAACTTTACGTTGTATTGGCTGATAGTGAAATTGAAATAAAATCTTAAAATTATTCCAATTTCGCAATATATTTTTTTCATTTTCTTCACTAATTTCATTCTTAATCTGTTCAAATTGCTCTAAATTAACTGTCTCTCCATTAAGTATTTGATCAATTAATTGATAGCGTATTTTGTTTACTTTAGTACCTTGTTGATAACGCTTTCTTAAGTCATTTAAAACATCTCGATTACATTTATGTATTTTTGCTAAAAACTTTTCATCATCTTTTGAAAACGCAGCCAAATCAACAGCTTCTTTATAAATAAAATCAACAGCACTCTCTACTTTCAACTTGTCATAAGACGTTAGACAAAAAAAGAAATCTTGAACATCTAAAATCGTCAACGAATAGCCTTGTTCTTGGAAATAATCATGAACTACTTGCAATATGTCATAATAGAATTGATAGTTTTCACTAACAAGTCCAGACTTCACGTTTATATTGAACGACTCTTTTATATAATCAAGAACTCCATCTTTATATATTGGGTACTGGTTATAGTTATATGCAGCAAGCAAATAACCAAATAATGCACCGCCCAACCTTATTTTGGAATTATGTGCCTTGCCTGTTTGGCGAAAATGATTAATTCTTTGTTCTATACTATCGTTATTATTGAAGTACAAGTTATTGAGTAAGCGAGCTACTTCCTCTGGCTTTTCATTTGCATATTCATTTAAGTCACTTAAGTCTGTCCAAAAAGCAAAGAAGCCTTTGCTAGGATTAGCTTTTTCAACATACTTCACCACTTCAACCACATTATCTTCAGTTATTTCTAATCCAGTAAAGTACTCATTTAAATCTGATAGAATATCATACTTATATTGCTCGTCATATGTATTTGACTGTTTGAAGCGTTGGTACCTGTTAAACGCTAGAGCAATATAGCCATCATTAGTTAATAATTTTCTTAATTTATCTTGATCCATCAAATTCCTCCTCTTTTTGTCATTTTTCCTTCTTATAATCTATTTTACAGAATAATTTTATAAACTAAAATAGAAAAGGCTCCCTAAAGAAAATAGTTAGAGAGCATTTTCATTCATTCAATAAATTTTTAACCTCATGGAGCATGTTTTTCTTCCACCCAGCAAATTCAACCATCTGCTCTAGTGCACTCGTCACGCTTCCATTTAGTAAAAGGATCGAGTAAACACACTGATCAAGAGATTCTATCCCCATAGCTTTTCTTACTTTTTAATTTAGCTCATTAGCAGTATTCAGAAAATAAATCTAGTACTTTAAACAACATTTAACCAATAAATGAAATGTCATAACTCGCCTTTAATTTATATTCCAACTTATCAGATTCACTAAAATGTATATATTCTTTACTGGTTAATGGACTTTTTTTTAATGCTGTTTGCTTTATTCCAAAACTGAAAAACCCCCTAAAGCATCAGTAGTGCCCCCAAAAGTTAGAATTTTCGCTCTAACTTTTGGGGCAGTACCATCAGCTAAGAGGTTTTTCTGCATAAACATTTTCATTATTTTTAACCTTTTTCACTTTAAACCTACCCTTAAACGAATAAACGGTTAAGAATATTGATGCAAATAATAATACAAATCCGAATAGTTGCCATCCTGTTAATACTTCACTGAAGACTAGGACGCCCACTAATACGGCAATGACGATTTCAACTGAAGCTAGGATTGTGGCTTTGCTAGATTCTATATAGGATAATCCGTTTGTGTATAATAAATAAGCTACAACGGTTGATATGATGACGATCCCGGCTATATTAATCCATACTTCACCGTTCGCGAACGCTTGATGGTGTTCCCAAATACCGCTTGTTGGAATTAAGAATATAGTTCCTGATAACATCGCGTAAAACGTAATCGTAAACGGATGGTACCAGTGGCTTACGTTTTTCCCGATCAGGCTATAAGTCGAACAGAAAAAGCCCGCAAGCAGTCCATATATAATGGTTTGAATGGTTAATGAGAATTCACCAATTGGTAGAAATTCAATGGCAAAAGCACTTCCGATAATGGTTAGGATGATCGCTATGATTTTTGGTAGGGTTAGAGCTTCTTTGAAAAGGATTCGTGCGATGATGGCTGCAAAGATAGGTGATGTGTAGACGAATACGACTGCGACTGAGATTGATGCAAATTCCATAACTTGGAAGTAAAACCAATTGAAAAATGCAATGCTCAAGACGCCTAGTGCGATGAAGTAAGGTAGGTCGATTAGTCGAATCTTTAAATAGTTTCTTGCTAAAAGTGCTAACATGAGCAGTAAGATTAAGCTAGAAAATGTTAAGCGAAGTGTGACGACTTGCCATGGTGTGAACCCGAAGTCGTACAAATTTTGGACGAATAAGCCTGTTAATCCCCAAAAACCTGCACCTAGGATGACCATCCCATAAGCAATAACGTGATTCATTCTCATCGTTAAACCCTCCCTTTTCTCTCTGTCTGTCAGGTTCAGGTCAAACTACTAAGAAGTTTGATTAATTTGTTTCAAGCTAGTTAATCTTACAACGCTTTAGCTAAATAATCAACCTTTTTCAAAAATAATTTTTGCCATTTTTATAACTTATTAGATACAGTTTCTTAATTCCCTTCATAACTCTGCTAAGCCTGCAAATGTAACAGAATTACACCTAAAATAATTATTGAACTACCCGCCACTTATCGATCCTTCGGTCAGATTGAAGTGGGGGATTCCTAAGAACACCAGCGTAACCGCTAGTTATGGATTAGGCTAACCCCGCAGTCCCTGCGGTTAGAAGCCTTATAGCTTCATGTTTAAGGTTTAGTCCCGCGTTAATATCTCTTTGGTGGTGGGCTCCACACACACACGTCCACTCACGCAAATTTAGATCTTTAACGGCTTGGTTTTGGTAGCCGCAACTTGAGCAGAGTTGCGAGCTAGGGAAGGTCTGACTCACTTCAACGACGGTTTTGCCGTACCATTCAGCCTTGTATGTTAACAGGGTCTTAAATTGATGCCATGACACATCCTGAATGGATTGAGCCGTTTTCTTATTTTTCATCATGTTCGAAACTTGCAGGCTCTCGACTCCGATAACATCGTGGTTTTTGATGATATCGGTCGAGGTTTGATGCAAGAAATCATGTCGCTGATTTTCAATTCTCTCATGAATACGAGCTATCTTCTTTCGTTGTTTATGCCAATTCCTTGAACCTAACACACGCCCAATTATTACCACCTAGACAAACCCCAATGTATGAAAGGATTAAGATGCTTATAGATGAACATAACATCCCTTCACCCGACATAGTCGAACTACCATACCATGCTTTAATTGGTTTTGTTGCGCAAAATCAAGGTGTTTCTTATCTGCCTTCAATTATGGTTGAGAAAATTAATTATAAAAGTGTCGTCTTTCTTCCGCTTCAAGGTACGCCACTAAAGCGTGAAATGTATTTGTATGCTAATGATGAGAACACATTGAAAAAGTTAAAGAGACAATTTAATTATTAGTATAATGGTGATTTTGCTTAGTTAAAAATACCGTTTTGGTATGAGGATATAACCAGAAGTTATCGCATTGCGAGGAAATGAGAGTTGCTGTTAAAGAAATTTAAAAAGGAATGACTGAGGGGTGGTACCTCAATCATTCCTTTTTAATTAAAACCATCTAAAATCTTCTATTAATATGAGGTTTGAATTAATTTTCACAAGGACGAAATTCATTCCCTCACCTTCTCGTTTGTTTCAGACGATCATTCTGCATTGGATTAGGCACACCTTAATCTCCGTACTTTTCAATCAATTCTTTGTCGACGCCTTTCTTTTTACCTTTTTTCGCTAAGTAATTGAGGAAGTATTTTAAGAGAAACGGCATTCTTACAACGCGTGAGTCTTGCATGTATAGCGCAATAGCTGCGTAGGTTTTGTTATTCGGGACACCTTTGTCATTTGTTTTCCCATCTTCCATCAGCCCATACAAGATGCGCATCGATTCCTCGAATTGGTGAGCTGGCGTAATTTTCACGCGGAAGGTGACTGATTGTTCTTCTGATGCATTTGAAAAAGTATGGTTCGTTTCTTTCGTGATGGTCTTTGTTTCACCTTGTTGTAACACATGGTCTTCTTCAGCTATAGTCACTTTTAACTTCCCATCGATTACTTCGAATTCTTCTTCAAAGTTGTTATGATAATGTAACCCTGGTCCTTCTTTTGCTGGTGGTAGGTCTACTTCAATGTACTCATAAGCACCTTCTGTTTCTCGACTTGTCTTTAAAAATGTAATACGCTCTTTGGTAAACTTATGTGTGATCGAACGGCCTGCTTTTAACTCTTGCATCGCATACCCCCTCTTCAAAAATATTTATTTATGTTACCGTGTCGCCACAATTGATTTGCGGCGGTATAGCCAAGAACCAATAATATAAGCAACAACACCCCAAAGCGCCATCACACCCATATAAAACCAAATAGTACTTGATTCGATCCCGATACTATATACCATCGTGTCACGCAACCCTTCAGCAAAATACGTCAGTGGTAGCACATGCGCAACTGGGTGTAACCATTCAGGCATCATATCAATTGGGAAGAATACGCCACTTAAAAACATCATTAAAAAGCTAAAAATGTTCGCAACGCCCATATAAGCTTCTGTCGTTTTACTGAATGATGATATGAAATAACCAATCGCATTAAACGAAAGTGCCCCAACAATGAATAATACAACTAATCCTAATAGATTGATGTGCAATGTGGCATTAAAAAGTAAAACCCCAATGAGCGCGAGCACGATAATTTGTATAATGCTAAATAATAGACGCATGATCATGTCACTGAATCCGAACAAACTCATATTTACAGGTGTCATGCGTAGGCGTTTGATCAGCCCTTTTCGTCTCATATCAACTAAATCAACCATGCCAAATAAACCGCCTTGAGCCACCGCCAAAGCAATTAACCCTGTTAAGAGAAAGTCTTGATAACTCAATTCATGCTCACTTGATGAAATCGTCTCAAAATCGAGTGCATACGTTTCTGTTGCACCGACAACCTGTAAGTTCATTTGTTGAACAATATTATTTAACACACCCGATACGACTTGTGTTGATGTGCTTTGTTCATCTTCAGTGTTAACTATAAGTAGAATACTAGATTCGTCTTCTGATTCAGGTAGGACAACTGCAGCTGCTACTTCTTGATCTTCAACTAATTCTTCTGCTTCACTCCGGTCATCTAACTCATGTTCAACCACCAGTGTCGGAATAATCTCCATTTGGTCTGAAATCGCTGTTGAAATTTCATTCGGGCTCTCTTCAACCACTGCAACAGACGCTTCAAAATCTTCATCTGAGCTATCAGCGAAAATAAACATAAAGATGACCATTAATATGACAGGGAAAAACAATCCCCAAAACCACGCCTGCTTCTCTCTGAAAGTCATTTTTAAATGCATCAAAAACAATTGCTTAAACTGACTCATTTAATCTCGCCATTCCTTTCCTGTAAATGCAATAAACACATCTTCTAAACTCATTTCACGAATCGATATTTGATCCACTTGATAGTCTTTTTTGTTTGTAAAGTTAAACAGTTCAAGTAACGTATACTCTGGGTCTTCTGTCCAAATCTTCAATTCTGTCAAATCACGCTCCACATGAGAAACGACGCTAAGTGCATTCAAGACTTTTTCTGAATTAATTGCCGCTTCTTCATGTTCAAGAAAGGCTAACCTCACTTCGCGCTCAACGGTTAACTTTTTAATTAGCGCATCAGGCCTGTCGATCGTAATAACTTCACCTTGATCCACAATACATACACGATCACTTAATTGTTCTGCTTCATCCATATAATGCGTTGTTAAAATGATGGTTTTATCCAACGCTTTTAATCGTAAAATAATATCCCACAGATTACGCCTTGCTTGCGGGTCAAGTCCTGTTGTCGGCTCATCTAAAAAGATCATCTCAGCATCTCCAACCATCGCCATTCCGATTGCGAGACGCTGGCGCTGTCCACCTGATAGATTGCGAACTTGTTTATCTTTATGCTCAGTCAAATTCACCATTTTTAAAATCTCGTCTTCATGCCTGCTTTTATCGTAAAAAGATGCAAACAACTGTAAATGTTCAGAAGGTGTAAGTAAGTCAAACATCGCACTTAACTGCGGTTGAACACCGATTATCTTTTTTATATCATCTGAGTTCTTTTTCCAATTTAGATTTCCAAATTGAATCTCACCTTGATTTGGTGGAACTAACCCTTCTATCATTTCAAGTGTTGTCGTCTTCCCTGCTCCGTTTGGTCCGATGATCGTAAACACTTCACCTTGTTCGACTTGGAAACTGACATCTTTTACCGCCTGGACCGCCCCAAACGATTTCTTTAAATGATTCACTTCTAATACGTGCATGCGCACCCCTCCCCAGAAATAAGATATGTTAAAAGGCTTTATCATTATGTTTAAAGCTATTTCTTACTTTTATATAAGACGTCTAAGTTTCTGGAACGTTTCGTGTTTTTAGGAATAGTTAGAATTTTTTAACTAAAAACTCTACTGTAAGGGAATTTATGTTAATATGTGAGTAAGTTGTTACATGTGGAGGGAATCTCATGGTATATCGAGCAACGCCGTATAGGCGGATATTCATTTTACTTTTTTTAATCTTTATAGTAACTGCCACGACCTCATTAATACTGGGTAGAGCCATTGATCCATCCCGCTTAGTTCTGATGATTCTTCTCTTTCTCCCAATTTTCATTAGCTTTAGATTTGAAATAAATGATGACAGGTTAACCTACGAAATCTACTATTCTAAACTTCGCATTCATGAAAAGATAGTGCGCGTAAATGACATTCAAAAAATTATGTTCAAGCGTGTTGGCTTTAAACAAAGTGGTGCAGTCATTAAGTTGAAAAGTGGATTTAACATTAGAGTCTATCTATTTAAACCAAAGCGAATTTATCAAGACTTAGACGACTTCGCCGAACGGTATGAAGTATCTAAAAATAAGACTGAAGATTATTTGATTTTAGAGAAAATGAATCGAAAGAAGGTGATATTGTGAAGAAATTTATTTTGATTGTCATACTTCTTCTTATGGCCGCATGCACAACAGAGACTGACCAGATAGCTGATCAATACCCTGAACTTCTGCCGGATGAAGGTTACCAATATGGGTTGTTGACTGTTGGAGAGGATATTACGTTTGAAGAATTAAGAGATAGAGGGATAGGAAGTATCAATACCATTAATTACGTTAGTTCACTCGAACGTGCAGATGAGCGCTATCCACTTCTCGAATTAGAAAATGATCCTGAATTGGTTTTACTAGATGAAAACGGTTTAGTGACTAGAGTAAACTCTCTTGAGGAATTAATTGAAGAGTTAGATGGTGAGGGTGAGTAGGTTTCAGTGTTCTCGTACTGGTTTGTCAGGGGTCATACTAACATATCAGCGTTCACTCTGCGCTCATAACTTGTGCCGTCATACTTGTTAATGTTGCAATTCTCTCGCTCTTTTTTAAATAAGACATAAGCAGATTGATCAACTAAAACCTATTGAATTCTTTAACAAGAAGTAAAATAATCTCCCATCTGTCAGAAGATTTTAAGCAATGGGAGCTTACTAACTTGTTCTTCTTTTTCACTTCGTTTAATCATTAACCACTTACCACCTGAATATATGGCCCCTTCTAAATTGACTATAAACATAATAGCACTCCATTTAATACAATCAATTCTTTTCAGCAACAATATAAACATAGTCTCCAATTACACTACTATGCTTTGCCAAGACGTATTCTATTCTATTTGTTTCTATATCATGACTTAACCGACGGCATCCTTCATTAATCTCTTCTTCAGAAGCTATATTGGCAAATGTTGAAATACCTGATCTCACTTTTTCGTCCAAATACATGTGAGGATCAAACTTACCACTATATAGAAAGAAATCTTGCAATGATGGTTGAATTAAAAACGTCTCTTGTCCAACAATTTCAAACCCGGCATCTTCAAGTATTTCATTAACATTAGAAATACCAGGCATCTTTTTAGCAGATTGTTCAATTGCTTTTGGAAAGTATTCTTTTAGCCAATAATTATTCATTTGATTAGGATCTGAAGTGAAAATGACAAACCTACCTTGATCTATTACTCTATAGACTTCTTTAAAAGCAGCAACTAAATCATCAAAATGGTGAATAGATAAAATACACGTAACTCCGTCGAAAGAGTGATCAGAATAAGGTAATTGAGTTACATCCGCATAGTCCCATTGAACATACTGGGATTTTCCTTTCGCTCTGGTAAGCATTTCGTTAGAGATATCGCATCCAACCATTTGAAGACCAGATTCTTGTATAGCAACAGTATAATTACCTGTCCCACAAGCAACATCAAGCACTTTACTTTCACTTGGAATTTGTAAATGGTGAGTTAAGCGCCTTGTAATTTCAGGGTCCGCCTTACGTGTTGTATCGTAATCTTTTCCAATTGTATCGTATAACGATTTCACTCATCTACCACCTTTCACTCTGTCAAATCTTTTTCAAACATAACCATATCCAAAGCTCTTATTCCATTTTCGTAAATGGGTTCTGGATACCCCATAAAAAAGTTCTTCTTAATTTCTGACAACCTGAAACCAACTTTTTGGTAGAATGCTATATTGGCAATACTAGAATTAGCTGTTCCTACAATCATCTTACATATTCTTTTATTTACATAAATTTTACAGGCTTCATAAATGACTAATTTCCCAAGTCCTATTCCACGAAATTCAGGGGCAAGTGCGATGTTCTTTAATTCAACTACGTCCCTAGAAGGATATGTAAATAACGAAACTCCTGCTATTTCATTTCCAACTTGAATAGAAAACATATCGCCTTTATCAATGTACTGTTTTACTATATCCTCACTTTCATCTGCTAAGAGGAGATAGGATAAAAACTGTTCTCTGTTCTGCTTCGAGACGCTTTTTAGTTTAATACTTTCAACAATCTTCATTCTTAGTCTCCTTATTTACTGACAGTTTAATTAAAAACAAATATAACCCATGTCTAATCATCACTTTTATTCTTCTGATAGCTATAGAAAGCAAATAAATAAGCTACTACAACCCAAATGGTGATAAAGATTAGTGGCATCCACGTACCTTCATCGCTAGCTTGCATTAATAATGAAACAGGTAAGGCATCAAAAATAACATTTACTAAGTGACCTTCTGCTAAGCCAAACACATCAAACATTGGTGAGAAACCAAATATAAAAATGATTGGCATGATATAGAATGATGTGGCGGCAATTGACTTCGCAAATAAACCAATTCCAATCCCTAAAAAGATAAAGAATAAAAGTAATAAGACGCTGCCTATTATAACTTGTAAATTAAATACATCATAAACGTCGAGTAAAACAACAGAAATCATCAATGTTAAGAGTGTCATAACTATCGCTACTAAGCTTTTACCAACAATAATGTCTAAAAAGCTAGCTGGTGACATCATGAGCGTTCTTAACGTGTTTTTCTCCTTTTCCTCAGCCATCATGATCATGATGCAATATGAGGTAACACCAGCAAACACCATTCCAATAATGATAAACACCGTAAATAACGGGATAAAATCATCGAATAAGACACTATAAAATAACGCCAATAGAATTGGTACAACGGGCATAATCACTAGTGACGTGTTTTTGAAGAAATCTTTTATATCTTTTTCAAATATGGCTAATATTCGTTTTATATTCATGAACCTAAATCCTTTCCTGTTACTTTTAAAAATACCTCTCCAAGTGTCGGGTCATCACTATACATACGTTTCACTCGACCACTTGCGATAAGTTGTTCAATTTGACCGCTATTTTCTGGTTTGTTCTCGACTTTGATCAATTCACCATCGTGTGTTTCAATTTCGAACTGATTGGAAGAATGTTGGTATCTTAAGTGATCTGGATGGTCCATTTCTTGAATAGAACCTTTATATAACAAACCAACACAATCGCAAAGGTTTGTTGCCTCTTCCATGTTATGTGTTGATAAGAAAATCGTCGTCCCTCCCTCATTTAACTCTCTTAGGATTTGATGAATTTTATCAACATTTCCAGGGTCTAAGGCGGATGTTGGCTCATCCAAAAATAATAATTCAGGCTTATGGATGAGTGTCCTCGCTAACATGACACGTTGTTTCATCCCTTTGGACAGTTTTGAGACAACTTTTTTCTTGTCATCTATTAAATTAACTTTCTCTAAAATAATATCTATTTCATCTAAGCTAACGTCATATAACTTACAAGTTAGTTTAAGATTCTCATAGATTGAAAGACGTTCATATAAGGCACTATTATCTGAAAGGACACCGATCTTTGCTTTGTAATTGGGTGTAGGAAATTGTTCTTCTTTCATATTAAGAACATGGATTTCACCTGAGGTTTTTCTAAGCTCGCCTGTTAATGTTTTGATCATAGTTGTCTTGCCAGAACCACTTGGGCCGAGCAAACCGAAAATTTGGCCCTTAGGTACTTGTAATGTAATATCCTTTAATGCCACTGTATCACCATAACTTTTGCTTAAATCTCTTAAATTAATGACATAATCCAACTAAAGCTCCTCCTTGTGGTTTTAAAGTGTATAAATAAAAATTAATTACTGATTCCATTCCTTATGTTTACTTCTTATAGCTAAAACACCCAAAACAATGGCTACTGCCAGTAAAATATAGTCCAATAACTTAGTCCATTCAAAGAATTGCAGGGCCCCAATCATGATTAAAATTATTAACATACTTGAGTTGAACAGCTTATAGTTTCTCATTCTAGAAAGTATTGTCACAGCATGAGTCTCCTATTTTCAAAACTCTTTATGTATAAGACGAATATAACTTAAAATATTCACAATCTTACAGCATATTTTAACATAATTTTCTTTTACTTAGTAAAAGCTACTGAAAAAACAGACGGATTAAATAGATCAAATGCTTCTATAAAACGTAGTGTCATTACATATCGTTTCACCATACAACTATAACCACCAACCAAACAACAAAACCGAGATCATACCTTCACAGTAGACCTCGGCTTGTTGTTTAATCCTCACTTGGAACTTTTGTATGGAGAGGTGGTGGGATTAGCCAACCTTTTTCTTTGTTTAATTTTAATGCTTTTGCTGCTGCTTGGGCCTTATTCATATGATATTGTCCAAATAACATAGCAATATCTTCCCTCGTACATTGGGTGATTATAGTGGAACATCCAACTAATCCTTCCGCAAGTCCCTTAGAAACACCAGCACTAATTTCTGGATCTGCAAACTTTGCTCCTGGAGGAATCTCCTCTAAACTAGCTAATGGTTTATCTGGCGGTGCAGGTGGTAAACCAATCCCATTTTCTTTTAATACTTCTTCAACTTCAGTGATTTCTGCTTTTACACCAGGAATTAGCTCATCAATAAATTTCTTCAAATCACGATCACCTGTATGGTTGCCGTACGTTTGTAACATAGTATGAGAGCCATTAGCCGCCACTAAGTATGAAAACAAATGATAAACTTCACCATAATGTAATGGCTGTTTTTTCTGGTTTCCGCTTAAAATGCCCATCAAAACAACACCTCCTTATTAGTCATACATACCTATTCTTTGAGTAAGGTGAGGTTTTATTCAATAAATATTTAAACACGAAGTAGAATCATTCAAGATACCGCTAAATGATGAAGATTCATTTAAAAAAACCTCAATTTATGTGCAACACAATAAATTGAGGTTTCATATATATATGCTTTACCAGCTTGATTTTTTTAGTCCAGGAATTTGTCCTTTATGAGCATATTCACGTAGGCAGATGCGACATAGCATAAATTTTTGATAGACACTATGTGGTCTACCGCATTGTTTACATCGGGTGTATGCTCTAGTTTTAAACTTTGGTTGTTTTTGTTGTTTTACAACTAGTGAAGTTCTAGCCAACTTATAACCTCCTAACTTTTTAGTGTAAATAAGAAATTATAGCAAATTTAATCAAATGTTTCGTATGTAATTTATGGAAATGTTATGAAGTTTTGAGTACATTAAATAAGTGAGAAATTAGTTTTCCTCAATACACTTCGTTCATTTGAGGTTAGTGGCAGTTTGGGTGTGGTACTCATGTAATCCCCCTTCAAATACCTTCTGAATTGAATTTATAGCCAAATCCTCTTACTGTTTGGATGTATTTTGGTTTATTTGGGTTCATTTCAAGCTTTCTGCGTAAATGGCTAATGTGAACTTTAACGGTTTCGATATTACCAGTTGCATCAAAACTCCATATTTGGTCATAAAGTTGTTCATGACTCCAAACGCGATTAGGGTGTTTGGCTAAGTGGATCAGTAACTCCATTTCTTTTGTCGTTAGTAATATTGGTTCATCATCCAAAAAGCAATTCATAAGATCGAGGTCAATTTTAAGCTTCCCATAATCGAGGATGTTGTCATTTTCTAGTGGATTTGTATGATATATTCTTAAATTTGCTTTTATTCGCGCTTCAAGTTCTTCAAAGTCATATGGTTTTGTCATGTAATCATCCCCACCAAGTTCAAAGCATTTCACTTTATCTAATGTATTGCGACGTACGCTTATAAAAATGATAGGAACAGTCATCTTCTTTCGGATCGATTGGCATACTTCAAATCCATTCATTCCAGGCATTTCAATATCGAGGAGTATGAGTTGTGGTGTTGTTTTTGCGGTGATTTGTAATGCTTCTTCTCCACTTTGTGCCGCTAAAGTATGATAACCTTTGCTTTGAAGATACATTTGTGTCATCTCCCGAATGCCTGATTCATCTTCTACGATAAGAATCGTCTTTTCTTTCATGAACTTCCTCCTCTCTGTTTATTACGGCTGAACGCTTATAAATTGGAAGCTCGACGTAGAATGATGAGCCAGTGCCGATTTCACTTTCAACATGGATTCTTCCTTTATGACTTTCAACGATTTCTTTTGCTATAGTCAGACCTAATCCTGTTCCGTGAGGGTTATACTGTGATGACTTAGAATTCTTATAAAAGCGTTCAAATAGATAGGGTAAGTCCTCCTCGTCAACTCCCGCCCCGTTATCGACTACTTCTAATATGATAAGTTTTTCATCTTTGACAAATGAAGCGTTAACGGATATCTCACCGCTCTGTTCTGTCGTATATTTCACTGCGTTAGAGATTAAATTAGAAAAGACTTGATCTAACCGCTCACGATCAATTAAACAAGCCCAATCATCTGATTCTTCATTAAGTTTCTCCCATTCGAATCCATGAAAACTGCGCTTCTTTTGTTCAACTAGAAACGCACATTTCTCTTCAACTTGAATGAGCCAGTCACCTAACAATACTTCGACCTTATTCAAGCTCGTTTTCCCTTCTTCTAGTTTGGATAGATCAAATAAATCGTTAATAAGGCGGTTTAGTACTTGAATTTTCTTTAACACTTGCTCGTTAAAATGTTCGTTATAAGGTGAGATTGTTCCCCCTTTAAGGGACTGCATATAACTATGAATCAGAGTCACAGGTGTTCCAAGTTCATGCGCTATATTGGAAAGCATTTGTCTCCGTGAGTCTTCAGCTTCAAGTAACGCTTCATTGGCGCTTTTTAAATCAACATTCGCGATTTTTAACGCTTCTGTTCGTTCTTCTATCTTTTGTTCTAAATGGGCATTTAAATTTATAAGTTCTTGGTTGAGCGTTCGAATGCGAATTAGCGTGCGAACGCGTGATAACAATTCCATCTTGTCACAAGGCTTGACTAAGTAATCATTAGCCCCCGCTTCAAATGAAATAACTTTATCATCAAGCTCACTTTTAGCCGTTAACATTAAAATTGGTAGCTCCATTAGTGAGTAGTCTAGGCGTAGTCTTTGACATACTTCATAGCCAGATATTTTCGGCATCATTAAATCTAAAATGATCAAATCAATTGATTGTTCCTTTATAACCTCCAACACTTCTTCACCACTAGAAGCTGTTGTGACTTCATATCCTTCTAAAGAAAGTTGGTTAGTCAACACTTGTAAATTCACCGCTTCATCGTCAGCTACTAAAATGCGGGGCTGGTTCGTGTTTTGAAATGTTGGTGGTTCAATGGCTGTATGGTGATCTATAATCAAGCGTTCAGGGGAGCTTGATACCTCTTCAGATTGGCGCTTTTCTGGAACTGGCAATGTGACATAGAAGTTAGAGCCTTGTTTTAGCTTAGAATCAACTGACATCGTCCCTTCATGTAAATCGACAAGCCGCTTCGTAATACTTAAACCAATCCCTGTTCCGCTGTGACTTTTAGAAGGTGAAACATCCGCCCTTCTAAAAGGGTTAAAAATATAGTCCATTTGCTCACTTGAAATACCACTCCCTGTATCAGAAACACAAATCGTCACACCTTCTTCAGCCTCATAAACTGAGATGGTAATTTGTCCTTCTTCTGTATATTTAATCGCATTTCCGACTAAATTGTATAAAATTTGTTGTAGACGATTCGGGTCAGCTCGCACTGGTGATAAGTTATCAGGTATGTCAGTAACGAGCTCAATGGGTTTATTTTTTAATAACGGTTTTGAAACAGCGAGGACAACTTCAATAACACCTTTTATCTGAACCGATTTAAGTTGAATCTCTAAAGAATTATACTTTAGCTTTGAAAAATCTAAGATGTCATTCACTAAATGGGTCAAACGATTTCCGCTTGCGACGATCGTTGATAATTGCTGTTTCATCGGTTCTGACACTTGACCTACCACTCCATCACGTAATGATTCAGCAATGCCGACCATGCCATAGATAGGTGTTCTTAGCTCATGCGATGTAACGGCTAAGAATTCATCTTTTAATACGTCCGCTTTTTTTAAATTGTCCAATGCAAGCGCCTGACTTTCACGTGCTTTCTCTTCTGCTTCTTCTTTTTCCGCTCGCATAAGGTTAATCTTATCAGCTAACGCAAAGCTTAATAATACTACCTCGATAGTCATCGCCGCTTGCCCAGCATATTCTGTCATTAACGAATACGGAATGACGGCTGCCCTCTCTAAAATGGTTATGAACACACCTGTTAAGAATATCATCCAACCGAGAATATAAAAGCGTGCCTGACGTGCCCCACGCTTTAAACAAATGAAGGCTACGATTAACACGGTCAAAAATGTCATAAAAGCTCCTAAGATCATCATGTTTAATGCGACGATGTGGGAGATAAAAAGTAACACTACAGTTAATAGATTCCAAGCAATCAGTAAGTACGACAACTTATAAAACCAAGCAATATACTCATCTACATCAAGAAAAGCACGTGTGAATAATAAGACGAAAATACACCCAAAACTGACCCAGAACGGTGTTGAGATTAAATTCCAACTCGGAAAATCCGACCATAAATATTGAAAACCAACACCATTTATAGAAAGTTTACCTAACAACGTACATAACATCGCAATGACATAATACAGGTAACTTCGCATTTTTAAACTAAAATATAAAAACAAGTTATAGGCAATCATCACAATAACAATCCCGTAAAAAATCCCCAATAAAGTAAGCTCTCCTTGTGTTCGTTCGTAAAATGAATCAGGATGCCATATGTAGATTGGTGGGTGTAAATCGCCTCCTCCAACCGCCCTTGCGTAAAATGTTTCACTACTCCCTGGTTCAATGTCTAAATCAATGACGAAGTGACGGTGATTGATCTTACGCTGATCAAATGGAAAGTTAACAGCTCCGCCTTGATAGATCTGTTCATATCCTTGATCACTTTTGCGGTATATGTCTAATTCATAAATGAGTGGGAAAGCGAATTCTAACAACCAGTCGGCTTGATCAGATTCATTTTCTATTTCAAACAGAATCCAAGTAGCCGTCTCAAAGAAACCACCCCGCTGGTCAATCTGATCTTCGTGAACAAATTGATTAGCAAAATCAGGTGCTGTCACATCAGCAATTTCAAGCTGCATGTTACGATCTTTAACCATTTTAATCGATTGATAAAGGTTGATTTTTTCAGCGTCCGAATCTAGTTTTAATGATCCTGTTGCACTTGTGGTGCCATTTGGTAAGAAAGCAAGTAAGCTAACGACGATTATCACCCATAAATATTTATGTACACGAAGCATCGATACACCTCCAATTGTTGAAGGTCATGGTGTTACGGTTCATTTTATTACTTTCATTTTACTTGATATA
Source organism: Alkalibacillus silvisoli (assembly GCF_039521975.1). Classification (NCBI taxonomy): domain Bacteria; kingdom Bacillati; phylum Bacillota; class Bacilli; order Caryophanales; family Bacillaceae; genus Alkalibacillus; species Alkalibacillus silvisoli. The sequence goes on from NZ_BAAACZ010000005.1 coordinate 120,526, forward strand.
AATATAAATGAAAGAATTTTTAAAAATTTTATACAAATAAATAGCCGGCTATCATTAGTAAGGTTATTTCTAATGATTTGCCGACTTAGGTTATTTCTCTATGAATCTGTGTCCATTTTATTCACTTGCTCTTCAGCAATGTTACCTACCACCGGGAACTTAAACCATTTCCCTTGGTATGCCATGATCATACAGGCAATCCATATGATCAATCCGACTGGTGCTAATAATAACGATATGAGCCAACCAATTAGTGGTACAAACCCTATCACCATACTAATGACGAATAAGGATAACCAAATAAAGATCGACTGAAAAGCATGATAGCGAACAAACTTGCTATCTTTTTCGACTAACAAGAAAATAATCCCCGTTACAAACCCAAACAAATAACTTAACATTCCAGCGACATTATTTTCTAATCCTGTAGAACTCTTTTTGTCCTCATCTTCGTCACGGAATACCTTTGTTTCTTCGGCTTGATTTTCTTGTGTCATATACAACCCCTCCCAACTAAATTAAGGACAGTGAATCACTTCACTTATCTATATCATAGTTAAGGAAGGTTAAATCTAAGTTAAAACAAATAGAAATCTTTCATTATAGTTATTTACCTAGTTTTCATCTATCCATAATCGATCTAATATAACCGCAATTACAGTACCAACAAGTAAGCCATTGCTTATGATTTGTTTGACGGTTTCTGGAAGTAAGGCAAAGCTTTCAGGCGGAATGAACATAAGCCCTGCACCTAATAACAACGAAACAGTTATGATCGTTGTCCGCCGTTCGTTTAGCGGTTCTATGAATAAATTTCTAAGACCTAATCCCATTAATTGAACAAAGGTTGCAAGTAAAGCCGCGTTCGCAACCGGAGCAGGAATCATCGCTAAGCTTGAAATAATCACAGGAAAGAATGAAACGATGACTAATATAGCTGATGCCCACATGAATGGTGATTTTCGCTTTTGTCCGGTCAGTTGGATAAACCCTGCTGTAGAGGCAAGCGGGACAACTGCTACACCTGAAAATACGCCAGAAATCCCATGGTTCACCCCTAAGACAAAGCTCCCTCGATTCATTTGCGTATGACTTAAATAAGGATCACCTTTAATGACATTTGAAGTCGCTGATAAAGCTGCGACGATATTGGATAGTAAAATAAATGCAGTTAAAAGCGCAATCGGCACAACGCTCCAGTCGAATATAGGTGTTCCCCAAGCAAATATTTCAGGTGCCTGGAATATTGGGGCATTTGATGGTGTCGATTGATCAGAATCTATAAACAATCCAAAGAGAATCCAGCCGATTGAAATGCCGATTAATACAGCATAACTTTTCATCCATCCTTTAAAGAAGCTTGATAAAATGAGAACCGTACTAAAGCTAATCATCGCAATGATCAACTCGTTAACCTGTATGTACGGTGTATTTTGATCAAGACCTAACATACCTTCTAAAAACGTCCCACTCAGCTGAAATGTCAGCAATGTTAGAAATACACCTGTCACAAGCGGTGTGAATAAATAGATGACTTTACCAGATACTTTGAACACACCCAATATTATTAAAAAGACCCCCGTTAAAATCATCGCCGCTTCTAACAATCGAAGTGCCTGCACCCCTTCTGAACCAGTAACGCCAATACTCGCAGCAAAAACCGCGAACGTCGAGACCCATAAACCAGCCGGACCATCAATAATCGGAAGCTTATGCCCAAGCCAACCCTGCAAGAAGCAAGCTAGACCTATAATAAGGAATGTACGTTGCATCAACAACATCAGCTCATTTGGGTCCATGTGAAAAATCGAACCAATCACAATCGGTATCGCAACCGCATTCGCAAGCAAAAAGATAAACCATTGTATGACAGTAAACAAATGCTGTTCCTCCTAAACTTAAATCATGCAATCATTACATTTTAACATATATTATGAAGGTTGATGTGAAGCGGACTTTATGCGAGCGCTGATAAACTCCTCCCGAGCACTGATAAATTCGTGCGAGCGCTGATAAATTCCGTGAAGAATCAATATCAATAAACCCTCTTTAAAACAAAAAATCACGCAAACAATTCTCGCGTGATTTTCTCTTACATTTATACGACTAATTCAATTTTATTTCCAGCAGGGTCTTCTGTTATGTTCTTAGAAACAGGTGAGCCCATATCTTTCAATCGAGTAATGACTGCTTCTTTTGATGCTTCATCAGGATAAACGATTTGGTATGATTGTAATCCAACACTATTTTCAGTTGGTTGTGGTGCACCAATGCCGTTCCAAGTATTCGCTGCAATATGGTGATGATATTGGTCAGTTGATAGGAAAATGGCCTGCCCACCAAATCGGCAAACAACATCAAACCCTAATCCATCTACATAAAACTGTTCTGCTTTCTCTAAGTCTGAAACGTGCAGGTGGATATGCCCCATCACCGTCTCCTCTGGCATGCCATTAAAACCTTCATCAGTCTTATATTTAACTAAGTCGTCAAAGTCTAGTGGATCAACAGCCATCTCTACTTGCCCACCATGCCACGTCCATGTTTCTGGATCTTTATCTTGGTAAACTTCAATGCCATTTCCATCTGGGTCATTAAAATACAATGCATCACTTACTAAATGGTCAGATGCACCAATGCGGACTTTTTGATCGGCTAAATGCATCACAAAATTAGCCAAGTCACCTCGCTCAGGAACTAGAATGGCAAAGTGATATAAACCTGATGTTCTCCCTTGTTTTGGTTGAGGATTTTCTGGTTGCTCGAGTGATAGAATACTCGTTTTTCCATTTGCTGTTAAATCAGCTTTATTATTTGTTTTCTCTAATACTTTTAACCCTACGATCTTTTGATAAAATTCCAATGAACGCTCAAGGTCTGTCACTCTAATTGTGACTTGGTTGACGAATGTCGTTGGTTTACTATGAAAAGTCATGTTTATTTCCTCCATTAACTTACTTTATGTAAGTAAGTGTATAATAGTAAGTAAATTTTGTCAAGGTAATAACTGCTCGTCTATTTTCCTAGTCACTGCATACAATGTGACGAGGTGAAAAATATTGAGTATAGCAGCGTTTGATAAATTGCACATATTTGCGGTTATGTTTTTTATGAGTTTAGTTATGAGTGTACAAGCCCCCTTGTTCACTCCCTATGCGGCGACTCTTGGGGCATCAAGTGTGTTAATCGGTATCATGATGAGCACCGGCCAATTGGCAAATTTAACAGGAAATTTAATTGCAGGGCCTTTAATTGATCGTTATGGTAAAAAGCTATTTATTACACTGCCTATGGTTCTTTCTGGAATTTTCTTCATAGCACATGGCTTAGTCACAGATGCATCTAGTTTATTAATGCTGCGTATTTTAAATGGCTTTGCACTGGCCTTTTTAATTCCTTCTGCTTTAGCGTTGTTATCGAGCTATGCAGCTAATAGTAAACAACAAGGGAAAAATATGGCAGTCTATGGCATGCTCATGACGATCGCAAGTATTTTGGCTCCACTAATCGGTGGAAATTTAGGATCTTTACTCGGTTATGAAACCACTTACTTTTTTATAGGGATTACTTTATTATTTATTTCCATTTATACACTTGGTTTTGTCGCTGATTCACAGTCGACAACATCTAAGAACAGCCACCAAAAAAGCTTAACTTTCGCTCAAGTGCTCGCGCTCCCGACAGTACATATTATATTAGTAACAGGATTTGCAGTGATGTATATTCACGGGGTAATAATATATGAAGTGCCATACTTGGCTGTTGAAAGTGGCTATTCAACAGCTACAACAGGATTATTATTAAGCTTGATGGCAACAGGCACATTAATATCTTTAGCATTATCTTTCATGCATCGCTTTGATCCAGTCAAACGTCTAATGTTCGGTTTATTCGGCATGTCGATGAGTTTATTTGCGATATTTAATGACATGTTGACTTTACCTGTTTTATTATTTTCTGTAGGATTTTTCTTTGGAATCATCATGCCGGCAATGGCAATCGCCATAACAGATGCAGTCGCTAAAGAGGGCCATGGACGAGCATTTGGCTTAATGTCTTCGTTCTATTCATTAGGTATGATTGTCAGTTCATTCGTAACAGGGGTGATACGAGATATTGTTTCCCCTTATTTCATCGCCTTTTTAGTTGGGATGATTGTCTTAACGTTCATTGGCTATAAAAAGTTGAGTCTTCCTCCTATGACTGAACCTAAAGTTTATCGATGAAAGATTGTGATGTAACGTAGTGAGGGTGATATCATATAAGTGTCGGTATTTATCAGCGTTCGAGATTTTTTATCAGCGTTCAGGACTCCTTTATCAGCGCTCAGGGCTCCTTTATCAGCGCTCACGACTTTTTATCAGCGCTCATGTCTGTCAATCGACATCTGACATAGATCAAACAAAAAAGCAAAGGCTTAAAGACTTTGCTTTTTTTCACGAAATATATTAGAACCCTGTAACTGTTTCACCGCGAACAGGGTCTTCGTCATTTTCTAGTTTGATTCTAATCGAACTAGCTTCATCCCAATTCGACCCATCCGAAACATGGTAGTGCACATGCGGTTCACTAGAGTTTCCTGAATTTCCGACAGCTCCTAGTAAGTCACCTGCACTCACTTCATCTCCTTCGCTTACTTGAACTGATCCTTCTTGTAAGTGCCCGATCACACTATACTCATCATTGGCGTGCTCAATTATGACATGGTTTCCAAGTGGTTGTTCACCATTCATTTCAACAGTTGGTGTATTGTCGGTGATGTTATTTTCAACTGAGACAATCGTTCCTTCTAGTGGCGCAACCACATCTTCTCCAAACGCATGATAGCTTTCATTATCCTCTGAATCACCATCAAAAGAAGATCCATCTTCATAGATAACTAGATCGTATGCGTATCTTTGGACTTCCAATGCATAATGGTAATTGACAAGTTCATTCGTACCACCCCAAAAGACAAACCATTCACCGACGACTGGCATTTGATAACTGTTTTCTGTATACACTTCATCACTCTCTGGATACGTCGTTAATGGTATTAATTGCAATACTTCAATCGTATCGTCAGCGGCAAAATGACCTCGAATTCCTTTATCTCCTTCATCACTGATCCACTGGTACTCTGTTATACCGCGAATCGGGGTTTCTGATAACAGATCATAGCTGTTAACACCTTCATTAAATTGATGACCTAAATTCTCAAATTCTTCAAACGAAACTTCTTGCTGAAACGATTCACTCAATTGAGCATAAATCGTCTCTAATTCACCATCTAAAAAAGCATCACCAAAATCTTCAGGTGAAACAATCTCATCATCCCCCTCTTGTTCATCAGGATCTTTATCAGTTGATTCTTCATCATTACACGCTACAAGTAAAATTGCTAAGATTAAAGCGAAGCAAATAAGTATGTATTTTTTCATTTCTTCCCCTCCAAATTTCTAGGTAATGTTAATCTACATAATCTTACCATAAAAAGATAGTGATTTAATCAAATTTATAAAAGACTGTGATTGAATGAAACAATTAATTAAGCGTTCGCTCAAATATATGAATTTAGCTCGATGATTACAAATTCCGCTCAAATACCATGACTTCACTTCATGATCATTACCCGAATATCGCTCGATGATGAATAACCTCACTCAATTACCAAGAACCTCACTCGACTATCAAGTGTTTCGCTCATACAACAAGGTCTCTGCAACAATCATCTCACCCCCATTAACACGAATCATCACCCTTGTAAGTAAGACAGCCCGCGATTGGAAAAATGGTTGATCAGTTCTGCGATTTCCTTTGGTGACTCTTTCATCCCTTTTGAGATCCACTCTTTAATCAAGTGAATCGCACCGCTAATAATATACGTGCTTAAATAGCCAGACAGATGTTCATCAATATTGCTAGTTGCCATGGTGTTTTTCATTACAAAGCGGTGTGCGACTTCCATAACCCTCTTCTCAAAGGTTGAGTCTCCTTTTTCGTTTAGTAACGTTTCAAACATTAGCTTCTTATCTTTGATGTACTCGACTAGTTTTTGTGTCATTAGTAGTGCTTCATCTTCTTTTGTAAAGCTATAGTTACTTAAATATTCATTCATATCTTCTATAATTTCATCTTCAATTTTCTTAAGTAGGTCATATTGATCGGAATAATGCGTATAAAATGTAGAGCGATTGATGTCAGCCAGTTCGCAAATTTCTTTTACCGTAACAGCAGTAATTGGTTTGTCTGATAAAAGTTCAATTAAACTATCTCTTAATACCATACGAGTATATTTTTTTCGTCGGTCTAACTTTTCACTCACATTGATCCTCCTCTGTGACAATTTTGTTGAAATCCAACATATAATCGACATCATGTTGGATAATGGACGTGAATAACTGAACTGTTTGTTGAATATCCAACACTGTGTCCATATAATATTAAAGTGTATAAAGGTTTAATGCAAGAGAGGATGAAGCCAAATCGATCTAGCTAGTCGCATTATTAAATATAAAAAGTCTATTGTTTGGACATTTTTCGTATTAGGAATCATGAGTACGATCGCGTTTTTCGCGGTTTCAATTAATTATAATATGATGGATTATTTACCAGATGATTCACCTTCTATGGAAGCAACCGATTTAATGGAAGAAGAATTTGATGAACCGATTGGAAATACAAGAGTCATGGTTGAAGACGTCTCGATTCCTGAGGCGCTCGCCTATAAAGAGGGGTTAGAGGCGGTTGATGGTGTTTCACATATTATGTGGTTGGATGATGTCCTTGATTTAAAAACACCCCTAGAAATGGTTGATTCTGATACTGTTGAACAGTATTATCAGGAAGATTCTGCCCTCTTTTCTTTAACCATTGATGAGGGTTATGAAGTTGAGGCGATGAATGCCATTTACGATTTAATTGGTGAGGAAAATGCGGCTGATGGTGAGGCGGCTGATACAGCAATGTCTCAAGAGATGGCAGACAGTGAAGCCATGTATGCCGCTGCCTTACTGATCCCGATTATTTTAATCATCTTAATCTTGTCAACGAATTCTTGGATTGAGCCAATTTTCTTCTTAACGGCGATTGGTGTCTCTGTGATCATTAACTTAGGAACGAATATTTTCCTCGGTGAAATTTCGTTTGTAACGCAGTCAGTCGCACCCATTTTACAGCTCGCCGTCTCACTTGATTATGCGATCTTCTTACTCCACAGTTTCTCAGATTATCGTAAACAAGTGCCAGACCCAGCTGAAGCAATGCGACTTGCGATGAAACGTTCATTCCCTGCGATTGCAGCGAGTGCAACAACGACGTTTTTCGGGTTTATTGCTCTGACATTTATGAATTTTGAAATTGGTGCTGATTTAGGACTTAATTTAGTTAAAGGGATCGTGTTTAGTTTTATTAGTGTCATGATCTTTTTACCTGCACTAACGTTGGTGTTCTATAAATGGATTGATAAAACACAACATAAACCGATCGTTCCGGAATTTAAAAATGTTGGTAAACGCGTATTAAAATTACGTGTTCCGACGTTAATTTTAGTAGGATTATTAATTGTTCCAGCCTTCTTAGCACAAAGTGAAACGAGTTTCATTTATGGTGTTGGTGAGCAGCCTGAAACGACAAGACTTGGAGCAGATGAAATACAAATTGAAGAAACATTTGATGAAAATACGCCAATGGTTGTGCTTGTACCTCGTGGTGATGTTGCGAAAGAAGAAGGGATGGTTTATGAATTCGAAAGCTTAGCCAACGTTTCAAGCGTGATGGCTTATGTCAATACAGTCGACCCAGCCATTCCCTCAGGTTATTTAGATGAATCGATGACAGAATCGTTTTATTCAGATAATTACAGCCGGATCACCCTTCATACAGAGACTGCGACTGAAGGTGATCAAGCGTTTGCCTTAGTCGAGGAAGTACGAGAAACAGCTGCATCTTACTATGGAGATGATGCTCACTTACTCGGTGAAAGTGTGACGTTATATGACATTAAAGATATCGTCCAAAGAGATAATACGTTAGTCAACTGGTTAACGGTCTTAGCGGTTGCAGTTGTGTTAATTGCAACATTCCGCTCAATCTTTTTCCCGGTTGTCTTACTGATTACCATTCAATCAGCTGTCTGGTTTAACTTATCAATTCCGTATTTCACTGATTCGACCCTAGTCTTTGTCGGATATTTAATTGTTAGTACGGTTCAGTTAGCAGCAACCGTCGACTACGGCATATTGTTTACGGAAAATTATAAGCGACTTCGAAAAGAAATGCCGGCGTTTGAAGCGATGAAAAGAACAATCGATGAAAAACTATTTGCGATTTTCATCTCGGCGGCAATCTTATCAAGTGTTGGGTTTATTTTATGGATTACATCATCAAATCCAATTGTTGGATCAGTCGGTTTATTATTAGGCCGCGGTGCGTTATTCGCATTCATCAGTGTTGTTTTCCTACTTCCAGCACTGTTGTTACTGTTTGATAAGTTAATTGAGAAAACGACTATAAAAGCGAAATTTTATAAGGGGAAATGAAAATGAAACGTTTATTATTCATAGTGATCGCATCCCTTTTACTCATTCCATCATTCGCAATAGCAACTTCAGGTGAATCAGAATCTGATGAGCCTTCATCTACTCAAGGTGAAGGTTCCTATTCTGAAAAGCATGAAGTCATCTATGCGACACTTGATGCAGGTGGTGAGCAAGATGCGATGTATGTCGTGAACCAATTTAATGTGACAGAATCTGGAGAGATGGTTGATTTTGGTCCTTACGAAAGTGTTCAGAACTTAACGAACTTAGAAGAGATGTCACTTAATAGTGATGAAGTGACATTTAGTGCAACAGAAGATCAATTTTATTATCAAGGGAATTTAAATGGCATGCCGCTTCCTTGGACATTTGATGTAGGATATACATTAGATGGGGAAGAAGTCGATGCTAACGACATTTTAGGTGAGGATGGCCAGTTACAGATTGAGATCGAAACGAATGCCAATGATGATGTCGACCCTGTCTTTTATGACAATTATTTATTGCAAATTTCTTTAACATTAGATTCTGAGATCTATAACCAAATTGAAGCTGAAGATGGTACTATAGCGAGTGCTGGTAAGAATAAACAAGTGACGTTTACTGTCATGCCAGGTGAGGACGAACATTTTATCGTTGAGGCAAATGTTTCAGACTTTGAATTTGATGGTGTAGAGATTTCGGCTTTACCTGCTTCTATGTCAGTTGATCAGCCAGAAACTGGTGAGATGAAAGATGAGATGAGTTCTTTATCTGATGGGATTGCTGAAGTGCATGATGGTGTTGGTGACTTACAAGATGGTGTATCTGAGATGAATGATGGCATCATCGAATTACACGACGGCTCTTTTGAGTATTTAGACGGCATGCGTGAACTAGATGATGGTTCTTCTGATTTAATTGAAGGCTCATTAGCAATTGATGATGCACTTCGGCAAATGAGTGCAGGCTTTGATGCAGATCATGAAATGGACTTTAGTGAAATTGAAGAATTAAGCCAAGGCTTAAAAGAAATTGCTGATGGGTTATACGAAATTGAAGGTGGATTATCTGAGCTACGAGGAAATTATCAAGAAGCACTAGAAGCCTTAGATAACGCCATTGAAGCCATTCCATCTGGTGAGCTTGATGAAGAGGACATTGAAGGGGTTTATGCAAGTGGTGCCGACCGTGACGTGGTCGATCAATTAGTTGAAACTTATGAGGCCGCACTACAAGCTAAAGGAACATATGATGCAGTTAGTGAAGCATTTAACGTTGTTGACCCTGTATTATCAGAATTAGAACATTCTATTCATGACATTGCTTCTAATTTAGACATGATAGCTGATGAACTTGCAGGAAGTATAGACGATATGGATTTCATTGATGACTTAGCTCAGCTTCAAGAAGGGCTTAATGAAATATCCAGTCAGTATGGTGAGTTCCACGCTGGACTAATTGAATATACTGACGGTGTCGGTGAACTATCTGAGTCTTATAGCGACATTCACGACGGTATTGGTGAATTATCTGAGGGAACCGCCGAATTAGAAGACGGTGTTCATGAATTGCATGATGGGACAGGTGAACTTGCTGAAGAAACGAGCAATTTACCAGACCAAATGCAAGAAGAAATTGATGAAATGATGAATGACTTTGACCACTCTGATTTTGATCCTGTTTCGTTTGTATCTGAACGTAACGAAGCTATCGAAACAGTCCAATTCGTCATCCAAACAGAGAGTATTACAATGGAAGATGATGACGATGAAGAAATTGTTGAAGAAGAAGATAAAGGGATTTGGGAACGCTTTTTAGATTTATTTAGATAAGATGAAACGGTCTTTCTGTTCTAGGAAAGACCGTTTTTCTATTTATATTCAGAGTCCATACTCAATATATCAGCCCTCATGGATTGATCTCTAGCCCACAAGATTTTATCAATGATCCAATAAATTGACCAGCTCACCCCCTTCTCTCCAGCAAAATAAAGGCGCTCGTTAGCCCGAGCGCCTTTATTATAATCTATTTAATTACTAAAACTGGGCATTTTGCATCGTTGGTGACTTTATTACTGACACTACCCATGACGAGTTTCTTTAGCCCGCTTAATCCGCGGTTTCCTAAGATGATTAAGTCAACATCTTCATCTTCAGCAAATTGAGTAAGTTCTCGTGCTGCTGGACCTGCTAACGTTTCGTAATCAGCATCGATCGCATTTGATAGTTTCATTCGTGCATGACCTAGAATTTCATCTGCTTGGTGATCCATTACTTCTGCTTGTTCTTGTTCAGCACTATTTGAAAGTGGAACAGAGGTTGTATAATTCGTCGTCTGGTACATCATTGAAGTGCCGTGCGGGATTGTATGATTATCTGATATGGGTGCTGATGGATTGATGTCTTGTACATATACCACCTTCAGTTTAGCATCATTTTGTTTAACATTCCCTTGAGCTTTCTCCAATGCTTTTACACTATCTGTAGAACCATCATACGCTACTAACACTTTGTTAAATAAACCCATATAACTCAAGCCTCCTTTGAATAAATCACATGACTTACCATAATTCTTATGAATGTATTTTAATGTATTATTTATGTCTGTCTTCTACAACCACTTCAATTTTTTTGTTTAAAAACCTTTCATTCTAGCTCCTTAATTAAAAGAGCTTTCCCTATTCTATAGACGCTTTACTTAATATCTAAACATGTAATTGATCAATTAGTGCTATAGATTGCCTCTAACCTTGTTTATTAGTAATCTATTTAACTCACTATAAAAATCTTGTATATTATTTCACAGATAATTTGACAAAGTTCGTGATTATCGTTTATATTAATTTTGTAAAGAAAAAATTTAACGTTCTTAACAATCAAAAGGATGGTGGTTTATCGTATTAGTCCATTGATATGTCTTGCGCAATAACTTGGCTATTCGCTGCATATTCTTATAGTTTGAGATTACACTTAGTTGTAATATTACATTAAACAATCACAATAATTTTTCCGAGGGGGAACTTATGATTTTCAAACAATCAAAACTTCTACTATTAGGTGCAGCTCTTTTATTAGTACTAGCTGCTTGTGGTGGAAATGATGAAGCAGAAAATGAAGGTGTAGAAAACGAAGAAGCTAGTGAATCAGTAAACCAAGAACCGATTGAAATGGGTCAAATTAATTGGGCAGAAAACATTGCCGTAACGAATATGTGGAAAGTTATTTTAGAAGACCGTGGCTATGAAGTAGATTTAATTAACCTAGACATGGGACCAACGATGTCTGCTTTAGCAAATGACGAGTTAGATGTTGGTTTAGAAGTTTGGTTACCTGTACAAGACCAACATTACTTGGAAGAATATGATGAAGAGATTAACTTCTCTGAAGAAACTTGGTATGACAATGCGAAAGTTGGTTTAGTCGTACCAGAATATATGGAGCATATTAATAGCATTGAAGATTTAAATGAGCATGCTGAAGAATTTGATTATCAAATTACAGGCTTCGACCAAGGAGCTGGCACAATGGAAGTTGCTGAGGAAATGGTTGAAGAATATGAGTTAGAACTTGAATTAATGCCTAGTTCTGAACCAGCGATGATTGCAGCGATTGACAGTGCTGTTTCAAATGAAGAGCCAATTGTTGCTCCACTATGGAATCCACACAGCATTTTTGCTAATCATGACTTAAAGTATTTAGATGACCCGAAAGAATCATTTGGTGACGTTGAAAAAATTCACCACGCGACACGTCATGGGTTTGAAGATGATTATCCTGACTTCAGTGAATGGTTAAAGAACTGGAAGATGGATGATGAGGAAATTGGTGAGCTAATGGCTTACGTTGAAGATACAGAAGAACCGATTGATGGCGCTCGTGAGTGGGTTGAAGAGAACGAAGACTTAATTAACGAGTGGATTGACTAAAATCATAAAGATGGTAGCCACAACAATAGTGGTTACCATCTTTTTCTTTGTGTTTTAGTAAAAGAACTTATGCCTTTTTGCATAAATAAGATTTAACAGTTTACAAATGCCATTATAAATCCATACTATGACCAAATCATTAAATGGAGGGTTTATCATGGGACAAAAGAAAAAGAAATCGAATAAGGCGAGCCACAAAATCGCAGAAGAAAATTATAAAAATGAGCATTATGAAGGTGACACACAATTTGAGAAAGGCTTAGCCGAAACGCATGAACAAGTGTCCGATGATTATCATGAAGGGACGATCGACAGAAAGCTTGGAAAAGAAGATTAATCTTGAGTTAGAGTGCCAAATGCCGTTCATTTGGTACTCTTTTGATTTTTAATACTAGAAAAACCAACATGATCAGATAAGCTATGGCACCACCTATCATCCATGCGATCCACTGACTCCATACCAATTCATCAACCCATAAGCTTCTTATAATGAATGCAATCGTAAAACCAACCAACGTTCCGAGTAATGTAAAATGTAAGAAGTTATAGCTCACTTTCATCCAATCCACCCCTTCATTTTAAAAATTCTTAATTACCCTCTATCACCAAAATATAACAATAGATCTGATACGTCCATTTCCCATACGCTTTAATAAGAAGCATTTAATATTAGCGAAATAGTTAAAACCGCCAGTGTAAAATAAATACTTTACACTAGCGGTTTTAATTTATGAATAATCTGTAGTCATCCATGTCGTTTTCTCTTGAAAAGGGGTTCTTGTGCCCTTTTCTTTCTTAGCATCCGGATAACCTAAATAGATAAAGCCTAACACTTCATCTTGTTCTCTGAGTCCGAATTGTTGCTTCATTTTCGGGTGGTAAGTTGGCTTTCCTGTTCGCCAAATTGCTCCTAAGCCTAATCCATGTGCAGCTAATAACATATTTTGAACGGCTGAATTAACAGCACCAATCTCTTCTAAATAAATGACTTTTTCCTTTTCAGATGGTGTCACAGCAACTGTGATAATAACAGGTGCACGAAATGGCTTTTGTTCGATTCGTTCTAATTTCGCCTGACACTCTTCTGTCATTGGGTCGTCCATTTCATCTTTCGCAATATCGGCAAGTGTTCTTCCTAATGGACGCCTTCCTTCTTCTTTTAATACGAAAAACTTCCACGGTTCTGTATGAAAATGATTAGGTGCCCAAGTTGCTGCTTCTAATATTTTTTCAATCTTCTCATCTTCAATGGGTTGATCTTTGACTTTACCAATGCTACGTCTTTCGTGAATTGCTTCAAAAATATCCATCTCTATGTCACCTTTCATCGTGTTTGTATGCGTTTTCTCTCAACTGTTATTATACAATCACTTTTGTTTGGCTGTCAATTTAATTGAGAATGATTTTCATTATTCGTAATTAAAAAGATGATCCTAGATGAGGAGAACTCAACTATCTAGAATGTCGTTAATTCGCCTCTACTTCTTCTACTTCTAATGCTTTTAAGATTTGTCTAACACCGTGAAATAACCCGCGGACTTCACCTTGTTCATCAAATAAAAAACGGATTGGGGATTCTGATTCACTGATCTCAATCGTAAAAAGGTGATTACCTACTGGCCGCATTTGTATAGGTTGTCCTTCACTTTTATAGTAAAGTTCTCCCTCTTCTTTCGTAATTGTGATTTCCGCTCCTTCACCTGATTTATAACTACCTACATATTGATCAAGATCCACTTCACTAATTTCATAATCTGAGAAAGTCACAAGTGGTGTTTCAGGTTCAATGTCTTGAACAGCATTAAAGCCTGCCACCATTAACTTAGCTGCTGGAACACCTGCAAGATTATTTAAAACAACACAAGCCAGTCCTTTTTCAGGAACAACACCCATATTAGATGAAACCCCTTTAAGGCTACCCCCATGCTCTACTAAAGTACCACCATTATAATGAGGTGTAATCATCAATCCGTAACCATAGTATTTATTATCTTGAAATGGGACATGTGGGTGAATCATCTCTTGTACACTTTCTGGTGTGATGATTCTCGACTCACCTACTTTACCTTGATTTCTGTAGATTTCGCTATAACGAAGCATGTCTTTTAAAGTTGATCTGAGAAAGCCACCTGCACACATCGCATGTGAATCCCACCAAGTTTCAGAAGCATAAACTTCTTTCTCTCCATCCTTCTCATCAGAAGCATAAATTGTCGTTACATTATCCGATTGTAAGACCTCATCAATCTTAAATGTACTATTCACCATTCCTACAGGCTTCAATATATTCTCAGTCACATACACATCATACGAAACACCACTCACACGCTCAATAATAGCTCCAAGTAATGCATAAGAATCGTTAGAGTAACTGAACTCTTCACCTGGCTTTCCGAGTAATTCAAGATCCAATTGACCGATAAAGGACATGAGCTCATCATAAGTTTCAATTGATTCATGAGATTTCACACGTTCCATTTGCTCTAAAGAGACAGATGAATCATTCTCCATAGTTCGTCTCATCGCATGATAAAGGGTTGGTAAAGGAGGTAGGCCAGCTGTATGTGTCAGTAAGTGATGAATCGTAACTTGTTCTGTATGTTTCTTGTTACTAAGATTTAATTCTGGTAAATACGTTACAACCTTGTCTTCTACTGACAGCTCCCCTCTTTCTTGTAGCTGCATAATAGCAACGCCCGTAAACGACTTCGTAATAGATGCAATACCGAAAATTGTGTCTTCATTCACTTCTAATTTTTCTTCAACATTCCGTTTACCAAAACCACGCTCATAAATTACCTCACCATCTTTTTTAACACCAATTGCTGCACCAGGAACCTGATATTTGTCTAAAATTGTTTCTACATACGCTTCATAATTGCTAATCCAACTTTGCTTCGCCATTAATTACACCTCAATTTGAAAATATTTCGTCTTACTAAATAAATTCGATTCAAGATGAAAATTATCCTTCATTTTTTTAATGATTTTCAAAACAATAAAACAAGCTCCTCTTTATATAAGGAACTTGTTTAATGGTTACTGCTCATGTTTGATATTCTCACGTCGTCGATTAAGAAATCGTTGTATGTCTTTTGGGGTAAGACCAATGGCTTGAGCTTCTTTCATTAAATCCAACCACTCTTGGTCTATTGTCTTAGGTTGAACAGTTGAAACCTTCTTTTCATTAAGTTGGTTCTTCTTAAACACAACTTCATTCCCCCTAAAAAATCTATAACCATTTACAAAATCCAGAGCACTGGAAATTATGTAAATCGCAAATGTCCAACAGTTTAATCATAATTATTGTAGGTTAATTCTGGGTTAAATTATGAATAAACATTCCAGTTTTTGAAGAAATTGAACTGTTCTTATCAAAGCATGATCAAATCGTTACATACTCAGGATCAATACAAAAGAAATACATATAACATATCCATTCAATTAAATGACATTAACCTCCCAAAAGTTCACGAGATTTTTTCACGTTTTGTGGAATTCATCGAATATGAAGCAACATTATATGTTCGAAAACAACATAAAAATAAAATTACATACACGTTACTATCTAAGATGAATGGGAATGATCGTGGTTTTCGCTGTAGCATCATTTTCAATAAAAATCGCTAGCTTTTAGAAACGTGTGAGTCATTTAAAGGTATAAGATCATTTTGTAGAATATTGTTACAGGAGTTGCTTATATGCATAAAGTTCTTTACCTAATCGTTTTCATGATTATTTTATCAGCTTGTCATGCTAATGACAGCGCAGATTATAGCAATGTTGAAAAGGAATTAAGCGATGAAGTTAGCTTTGACGTTCACATTATACCCCCAGATGGCTTAACTTTAACTCTGGCTAGTATTCACGCAGTAGAGGCAGTTGGTTTCCATTTCAGTAATGTCGAATTTTAGAAAGTTACTGATTAATTTGACTGATCAGCTAATTGCTTAAGATACGTCTCACAATAAGCTTTACATGATAATAAACCCAAGCTGGTAGCACACCTAGAGTTAATAAAAGTGTAAGGTCAATTGGCGAGAGCTTCTCAATCACCATCGACAAACTTGCTAATATCAAAATTCCCCCATAAATATACAGAAATACGCTAGCTATATATCGGTAAATTGGATTACGGAACCGTTTGTGATCGATGATAAAACTAACAAAAAGCTCAAGCAGTGAACCAAGTGTTAAAAATACTAAAAAAACTGTCCAAAAGAATGAAAAAAAAGACACCCCTAGATTAGGTGCTAAAATCATGATTAATAATGTACTCACCAATGCCACGACGACCTTCTCCACCCACCTCACACTTTTCACCTCATCATTCTGTTAAATTGCTTATTACATATTATGTCCTTTAAATCTAGAAAGGTAAAGAGGACTTATTGATTGAAATAGGTGAAATTTCACAATTCAAGACAAAAGTTTATCAGCGTTCAGAGGTTTTTATCAGCGCTCGGGCCCTTTTTATCAGCGCTCAGACAGCTTTTATCAGCGTTCAAACGAATTTATCAGCGCTCGGCAGCTTTTATCAGCGCTCAAACGAATTTATCAGCGCTCAGGCAGCTTTTATCAGCGCTCAAACGAATTTATCAGCGCTCAGGCAGCTTTTATCAGCGCTCAAACACTTTTTGATCCAATACTATCGAAATACAAAAATCCGAACGAATTCATTTTCGATGAATCGTTCGGATTTTCTATTTTGACAACTAGTTTGTCACAACTTCATTAAGCTTATTCATTATAAAGAATTGGTGAACCAGGTCCTAATTCAATACCTAAGAACATCCAACCGATTAACATAACTGTCCAAATGATCATAAATACAACTGAGTATGGGAACATAACAGAAATTAAAGTACCAATACCCATGTTCTTGCTATACTTTTGAGCGAATGCAATAATAATCGCAAAGTAAGGCAGTAATGGCGTAATAATGTTTGTTGCTGAGTCTGAAATTCTGTAAGCCATTTGTGCCATTTCAGGTGAGTAGCCTAATTGCATCATAATTGGCACGAATACAGGTGCTAACATGGCCCATTTCGCTGTTGCACTTCCAACGAATAGGTTAATAATACCTACTACGAAAATAAACGCAACGATTAGTGGAACTCCTGTAAAGTTAGCTGCTTCAAGGAACTCTGCACCTAACACACCTAATACTAATCCCATATTAGACTCGTTGAAGTATGCTACGAACTGACCTGCAGTAAAGGCAAGGACAATAAACATACCCATAGCAGCCATTGTATCTGACATTTGATTCGCGACATCTTTATCACTCTTAATGACCTTCGTTACAATACCATAAACGAGGCCAGGTACAAAGAACAAGATTAAAATGATTGGAACGAGTGAATCCATAAATGGTGATTGAATAATACCACCATCATCTGCACGTAATGGGCCGTTTGGTAGAGCTACTAATAAAGCAAAACCAATTGCAGTGACTAAACCAGAAACAGCTGCCCATACAAGACCTTTCTTCTCTACTGATTCCAAACCTTTTAATTCTTCGCGGTATTCACCAGTGTACTCGCCTAAACGAGGTTCAACGATTTTTTCAGTTACCCATGCACCAGCTAATGTTAGGATAAATACTGAACCAATAATGAACCAGTAGTTCATCGCAATGTTCATCGTCTCAGCATATTCAGGGTTAACGATGGCTGCTGCTTCTATTGTAATTTCACCTAACATCGCATCAGTTGCTGATAGGAAAAGGTTCGCACTGAAACCTGCAGATACACCAGCAAATGCTGCTGCTAAACCAGCTAGTGGGTGACGACCTAACGCTGCGAAGATTACTGCACCTAGAGGTGGTAATACAACATAACCTGCATCAGATGCCACACTTGACATAATACCGGCAAAAACTAAACCAGCAGTTATTAAACGATTCGGTACAGAAAGCACAAACCCACGTAAGGCTGCACTGATTAAGCCAGACCTTTCAGCTATTCCAATACCTAGCATCGTTGCTAACACTACACCTAAAGGCGCGAAGCCAATAAAGTTATCAACCATGCTTCCAAATATATAGCGGATCCCCTCTGTATCTAATAAGTTATTAACCGCTACATCACTTCCATCACCAGGGTGTTCAACAGTTAACCCCATGTTCGAAACGATCGCAGACAACACAAGAACCATTAAAGCTAATATTGCAAATAATGTTATTGGATGAGGGAGCTTGTTGCCTGTACGTTCGATGACATCGAGGAACCGTTGAAAGAACCCTTTACGTTTCTCTTCCATACGGCATTCCCTACCTTTCATTTCTCTCCCAATTTATAAATATTTAGACAATTTCAAAGTTTGTACAAACGATATTATATACAACTTGTCGAATTTTAGAAAGGGTTAAATTAAAAATTTTATTAACAAATTTCTCCTTGTATAATTCGTATATTTTTAATTTTTGCATGATTAACGTTAAACTAATAGAATACATCAAATAGAAAGGGTGACTGACATGGGTCAGAAACTTGAAGGAAAAATCACTTATATTACTGGTGCTAGTCAAGGAATCGGTCGAGCTACAGCCATTGAACTGGCTAATGAAGGGGTTCATGTCGGATTAATCGCAAGAACAGAAAGTAAGTTAAACGAGTTAAAAGAAGAAGTAAACCGGTATGGAGTTAAGTCTGAAGTAGCAATTGTTGACATCTCAGATTTGAAATCAGTAGAACAAACAATTAACAACTTAGTATCAACATTAGGTGCTCCTGATATTTTAATAAACAATGCTGGGATCTCGACAAAAGGGAAGTTTTTAGAAACAGATCCTGAGGAATGGAAGCGAACATTTGATGTAAACGTGTTTGGGATGTATCACGTTACACGTGCGGTCTTACCGTATATGATTGATCAAGATCGTGGTGACATTATTAATATTTCATCCAGTAATGGACTAAAAGCAACAGCTGGATCATCAGCTTATAGTGCCTCTAAATTTGCTGTTCAAGGGATGTCTGAAGCGTTAATGCAAGAAGTACGACCGCATAATATTCGTGTTTTCACGATGAATCCAAGCCTAGTTGCTACAGAATTACCATTTGGTGAAGAGTTAGATGAAAAGAACGACCCTGAAAAATTCATGCAACCAGAGGACTTAGCAGAATTTATGGTAGCCCAGTTAAAATTGAATCAACGCATCTTCATAAAACAGTCTTTACAATGGGCGACAAACCCGTTTTAAACTACTTAACAAACTAAACAGATGGAAAAAAACAATAACTTTTAATTGAATTAAACACAATATTCCGCAGGGCGAATTCTAAGGATGAATTTCCCTGCGGTTTCTATTATTATGTAACGGACTGCATGATGTCGTTCATGCTCCTAAAAGAAGATTAACTGCCCATTATAGCCCCACCATTGACATGAATCATCTGACCGGTAACATAAGTTGAATCATCACTTGCTAAATACACGTATGCAGGTGCTAGTTCATAAGGTTGGCCTGCTCTTTTCATTGGGGTACCATATCCGAAAGTCATCATTTGTTCTCGAGGGAAGCTTGACGGAATAATTGGTGTCCATATTGGTCCAGGAGCAACACCATTAACACGAATACCCTCATCAACTAAATCTAAAGCTAACGAGCGTGTAAATGTTGCATTTGCCCCTTTTGTTGTAGAATAATCTAAGTTTCCCCTTTGCCCATCGTATGCAACTCCAGAAGTCGTATTAATTATTGAACTACCTGATTGTAAATACGGTAAAGCTGCTTTTGTTAAATAAAAGTATGAGTAGACATTGGACCTAAACACTCTTTGAAGCTGTTCAGCTGTAATTTCTGTTATCCGCTCTTTAGGATAAGACTCTGCACAATTATTCACAATGATATCTACTTTACCAAATAAATCAATCGTTTGATTAACAACCGAAACACTTGTTCCCTCTTCACCTAAATCTCCTGCAATCGCTAAACATGGCTTCCCTATTTGCTCTACACGCTCTTTCGTTTCTTGAGCATCGACATGTTCATTTAAATAAACGATGACAATACTTGCCCCTTCTTTCGCAAAAGCATATGCCGTTGCTCTTCCAATTCCACTATCACCACCTGAAATGATGGCGACTTTGCCTTCTAATTTCCCAGAAGGTCGATCATATGGCGTTTCTGATACTGGCCTTGGTTCCATTAAGTACTCAAGCCCTGGATGAAAAGGTTGATGCTGAGGTGGAAATTGAACAGGGATTCTTTCCGTTCTTTCCACAAACTCTTCACGATCCATGGTGGTTAAACTCCCTTCTAACTAGTTATGTCATGCATTACTATATGTCTTTATTGCCTTGAACGTTTATTAACAGACATAAGTTATCAGCTTTCTTCATGCTTTAAGTAGATATAAAAAAACCTAAATGATGTGACAATCGAAAACGAAACACATCATTTAGACGTTTGTTTACTTCTTTTCTAAATTTGCAGATATTAGTCCAATTAGTGAACCTAATAAAGCTCCTCCAAACACTTCGATTGGTTGATGACCTAAGACTTCTTCTAACTCTTTATCTTTTTTAACAAATTGAAAGCTTGGATAATTACCTGAAAGCTCTTCGAAATGATCTTCTAAATCATTAACGATTTGCGCAATTTCACCAGTGTGACGACGAATCCCTTGTGCATCATACATCACAATAATTCCAAAAATGGTAGCAAGTGCTGTTTCAGTATGGCGACTCCCTCTACTTACAGCCAGATAAGAAGTTAGAGCTGAAACACCAGCTGAATGAGAACTGGGCATCCCACCAGATGTGCTTGCTTGTTTCATATCCCAGCTACCGGAAACTCTTCTATGAGTAAAAATTTTCAAACCTTGAGCAATACCAATCGCAGACAGCGCTGTAATAATTCCTCTGTTCATTTTTCTCACCCTTTTTCTTTTAAATCTCCTACTATGTTAATCCCCTTACAAGACCACAATTATTCAAGACATTTTTTTTACCATGATTTAACTTCCATTTAACCTTAAGGAAGACGAAGGTGAATCTTATACTGCTGTAGAAAACCAACTATCTGAAGTTAACTTAAGTGGTGATGGTTTGTATGCAAGTGGTACAATTGTACTCAGAACCAGGCAGGGCCATGGTCGCTGAAGGAAGAGATCTTGAGAATGGAATAGTTGAGTTTGAAATAAGTTGCGAAGAATAATAGAACGAATTCTTCATTTTATAGTATGATTAGTCACTCAATAAATGGTGCACTCTAAGGGTAATACATTATAGTGAGGGACTTGTCATGCCGAAGAAAATCCTAATTTTGTCAGAGCCATTTGGATTAGGTCACACAAAGGTCGCAGAAGGAATCGCGCAAAGAATTTCGATGTATGATTCTTCAATCGATATAAAAATAATGGAGTTAGGAAGTGTTTTAAAGCCCTTTATAACTTCCGTTTTTGTCCATTCATATCAAAAGTTGAGCACTCAATTGCCAACATTATGGCGAAAGCTCTATCACTTTCAACAACATCAACCTGTCTCTATGTCGTTACAGTATTCCATATATAAACTATTTCATCGTAAAATTGAAGATGTCCTCGAACAATTCGAACCTGACCTAGTCATTTGTACACACCCATTCTGCAGTTCGACTGTTGCACGGAAAAAGCGGCTAGGATTTAAGGTTAAGCAATGTACTATTCTGACAGACTGTTATGCTCACGGGATTTGGGCACAGCCTGAAGTTGATCTGTATTTCGTACCCAATCAAGGTGTCAAAGATCAAATGGTGGACATGGGGATCAAATCAGATCGGATTGTAGTGACAGGAATACCTGTTGACCCGAAATTTTCTACAAATGAAAACAAACATCATATTAGGAAAGAATTGAATCTAAAAGAGTTACCAACTGTATTGATTATGGGTGGAGGATTAGGCTTAGGTGGGATCCCACAAATCGCAAATACTATAGCTAAATGGAAAGAAGAACTCCAAATCGTCATTTGTACTGGTAAAAATGAAAAACTAAAAGATTCTCTATTAGATAATAAGGATTTTCAGCATACAAATATCCATGTCTTAGGCTATGTCGATAATGTCGATGAGTGGATGGAAGCTTCTGACTTACTAATTACAAAGCCTGGGGGCTTAACTTGTTTTGAAGCTATATTTAAAGGAGTTCCATTACTAATATATCAACCTCTATTCGGGCATGAAGAAGAGAACTGCCAATTTTTCGTAAAACAGGAGTTGGCCATTGAGCTATCTGGTGAGGACATGGTTGATGATTATATTAACAAATTACTCAATGAACCAGAAGAGATCAACAAAATACGTCAAAACATGCAGCAATTTCAACAGAAAATGGACCCTCAAAGAAGTGTCCAAAGCATTGTCGAATTTCTATATCAATAAAGGCTTGGCAAAAGAAATGAAATTTTGTAATTAAGAATAATTGACACTTTGTGCTAATATAAGCATTTACCCGAGCGGATCATTTTATCAGCGCTCGGGACTAGTTTATCAGCGCTTCGGCATCTTTTATCAGCGAACAGACAAATTTATCAGCGTTCAGATGAGTTTATCAGCACTCGACATCTTTTATCAGCGTTCAGATGAGTTTATCAGCACTCGACATCTTTTATCAGCGTTCTCGTTCAGATTATCTATTATGACAACTATTTTTCTTCAACTTCATTTCATGCTGATCCTAATCATCTAAAGGTTCTGGGTTTTCAATAAGCAGTTTAAGAAGATAATCTTTCAAATCAACGATCCGGATATGTTCTGGTCTTTGTTCTGTTCCAGAAATAATCATAGCGGCCTCTAGGTCATTTTTATGAAGTCCCCCGTGTTCACCGCCACCCTCATGAATCGTTATTCCATCTGTTCGAAAAGAATGCCCAGGCTTAGCAGCAAGCATAATTTTAGGTGTGTCATGGCTTCTTAATGCTGTCATTATATGGCTTAGAGCATCTGGGTAATCAGAATATAAGATCTCATTTCCATTCTTGTCTAAATCTAAAATACTTTTATTCCCCTCTATTGACCACTGCTGATTGTAAGAATCGGACCATTCGCCATCTTCTGTAAAGCTAAGTGAACCATCATGATCAGGACTGATGACATGAACCCAGTCATCTTCTTCCCAAGTAACCAAGTCGATACGTGGATCCTGTAAAGCTTGTTCTGCCAAATTAGGAAGTAGACCATCATCATGAACATCATATATATAGGCTGTCCGTTGATTCACACCAAAGGCTATCTCACCTTGACTAACCGGATCACCTAACTTGGAGAAGTTATACTTAGCATACATATCCTCTAAATCAATCGCTATATCTTCCTCAGCTTCAAGCAGTTGGTCTTGACCATGATCTCCAAAAATAATAAAAATATTTTCCTCTAATGCTTCTTCAAAGCTACCATAGCTATTTAAAATACCTTGTAAATATTCTTCAGCGTCTTGAAGTCCACCTGTGTAACTTGGACTGTTTTTATGCGTTTCTTGATCATTCTCTGGGAAAAATATAAATAAAAAATCAGGCTGATCGTCTTGTTCAATTAACTGTTGAGTCACTTCCATCGAGTATTCATCCTGCAATCCGATTCGGTTAAATAACCCATCCGGTAATTCTTCATCGTCATCTATAATCTCTGGGTTTGTCACACGACCTAAGGCTAATACATCAGGTCCTTTTGTCTCGAGTGTTTCCGGTAAACCCGTTACTTCATCGAGATATAAAGGAACCTTTAGCTGATGCGGTTGGTTACCACGATAAACAATTAAATTAATTGCCCCAGATGTTAGTCCTTCCTCTTCTAACTCTTCAAAAACCGTCGTAACATCATCGCTTAAATGTTCATTATTTAAGCGATACAACACATCATAAGCAGCTTCAGAAAAGCCGTTCTTCAGCCAAAACTGCCACGTCGTACCGTAGTTCACAATACGATCATCTTCCTCATGGTACCATGATAATCCAGGTACACCATGTTGATCTGGCATTTCCCCTGTTAATAATGTACTTTCAATAGTAACTGACATACTTGGAACTGGGGCTATTAAATCTGGATAATATTGACCATTTTCCATTAAAAATTGAAGCGCAGGAGCTTCACCTTCATCAATGACATGATTTAAAGTATGATCCATCATGGAGTCAACCATCACCATGATTACTTTTTTATCAGAGAATGAACTTTCTACTTGTTCTTCATATTGATCTTCATCTGCTGAATTATTCTGACAGGCTGCAATTGTTAAACCGAGTAAGCAAATTAAGAGAAATGTCATGAAGTGTTTATTCAAAAGCATCAGCCTTCCTTTGTGGGTTGCGGTTAATTTTGGTTTCACACATTATTTTTCCCTTTTTCAAATGACCTACTCTTAATTGTCAGCATTTTGTCAGCATTCATTTATCAATTAATTCTAAATGAAAGTCACCTATAGCTCCCTCTTTATATAGATTTGTCAATGAAGTTGAATAATTATAAATGGTTGCATTCATGTTGATTGACTGATCAGGTACAGATACTTGAAAATCATTTTTATACAAAAGTGTCGTTATGTCATGATAGTCTTCATGTTTCACTTTGAAATCAAATTTGATCAACTTTTTCACTTCACCAGCCACATCAACAGTTTCTTCTTCAAACGTTACAGCTTCGATTGTTTCATTATTAATCATAACTTTCATCCTTCTACCTCCGTTTTATTTGTGTCTTTTAAAAGCCAGTTCTTTTATGTATAATAATGGTAATAAGATTATATCAATAAGGAGTGGATTCTATGACTGTTTTTGCTTGGGTAGCTTTAGCCGTTTTACTCATAATAATTGTTTCAGCTACAGTTATATTGTTTATACGTCCACCTCAGAATGACACTTTAACTCACGCTTTATCGATCACGCCACTAATTGCTGGCGTTTTATTTGTCTTCACCTTGCCTAATCATCTATTGTTCACAAACGAAAGTACCGCATCATTTGTTAACATCATTGTTCCTTTAGGCTGTGTCATTGCTTCTTTCCCATTAGTCTTAAAAGCCTATCAAAATATCAATATGAAACAACACACTTAAAAAGGGTCTTCAAATCGATTCCAAGTCGCCACCCTATCATTGAGGCTTTTGTTCATATATTGAAGGTTTTCGCTCAATTATTCTTCGTCACAACAATACTATACTTTAACAAGCATAACAAAAAGAGGCTAAAAGCAGTATCAAGCCGCTCCTAGCCTCTTTCCCAACTATTTAATAATGACTGAGCTCTCTCTCTAAAACTTTCTTCTCAGTTATGTCGACACACGAGCCGATGACTTCAATGACCTTCTCACCTTCAAAAACCGGCCTTAATTGAGCCAAATAATATATTCCATTTAATTCAGCTTCATAACTTGTATCTTGACCATTCCACGCGATCGAATAGTGATATTCTTTATTCGAGGCGAGCTCATTTGGTAAAAAGTCATATAACGTCTTACCCACAACATCCTGTGATGTAAGACCTAATTTGCGCATTAACTCGCCTTCACAAAGTGTATGAACAAACCCACGATTCGTTTTTAGAAACTTAATCGTCATACCTTGTTGACGACTTAACGTATTTTTTAAATCGCGTTGTGTTTTTTGAAGCTCAAGCTCTGCCTTCTTCCTCCTCGAAATATCACGTGAAACAATGACAAAGTGTACAACATCTCCTTCATCATTTAAGACTGGATTGGCATGAGCTTCAACCCAAACTGAATTCCCATCTTTTATTTGTAAACGCACTTCAACATACCCTGATTTTTTACTTTCAATTAGTTTGTTAAACTCTTTTTTAACATGGTTAAGGTCCTCTTTATTAATAAACTCAAAAATCACTTGCCCTTCCATTTGTAAGTGGTCATATCCTAATAATAAACTGTTAGACGTTGAAGCGTATTGAATGACACCTTTTAAATCAATCGAAATGACGTAGTCTGACATATTTTCAGTAATAAATCGATACTTTTGCTCTTTTTCTTTTAATGCATTTTGTAACTTTTTTTGCTTAGTTGTATCTTTAATGACGCTATATACACCAACTACTCGCCCCCCTAAACGCATCGGGAAGCATGTCACATTACACGAAACGATATGACCTTCTTTATGTACAAGGCTAATATCGATTGGATCTGGTTCTTCACCTTGAATCACACTGTTTAAATGTGCCTGTGTTAATTCAAGGTCATCCGATTGGACATAAACATCTAAATCTCTATTTAACACTTCATGTGGCTTAAACCCTAATAAACTCTCGACTGCTGGATTAATACTTAGTACTTTTCCATTTAAACTAAATGAACAGACTAGATCTGGATTTTGTTCAAACAATGATTTAAACCGGTGATCATGAACTTGGGCTGATCTTAAGTTTACTTTTTCTTCTAGACGGTAAATCATCTCGATCGCTTCTGATTCAGATTGGGTGATGTTAGCTTCATAGTCATCTACGAATAAAGGTTTACTAAATAAAAACCCTTGCGCTATCGTACAGTGATGTAGTGATAGGAATGTTACGACCTCTTCTGTTTCAACGCCTTCTGCAATAATTTGTAAATCTAAATTATGACACATTTGAATAATATTCTTTACAATAGTTGACTCTTTATGACTGTACGGAATGTTATTCATAAATGAACGATCTAATTTGACTGTCGTGATGGGTAGATCTCTGATATAAGCAAGTGTTGAATTACCTTTACCAAAATCATCAATTGCAATTCTCACACCGGATTGATTAATCTTCTTTAATAAATTGATCGTCTGTGAAATATCTTTCATCATAACATTTTCTGTTATTTCAAGCTCTAAATACTGGGGTTGAAGATTTGATTCGACTAACGTGTCCATAACCGTGTTGTATAGCTCATCATTTTCAAAGTCAACTGGTGAAATATTGACTGAAACGACTGTTTTTTGTAATCCTTGATCATGCCACGCTTTATTTTGTTGACAGGCCTTCTTTAACACCCATTTAGTAATCTCAGTGATCACACCTGTTTCTTCAGCAA
This sequence comes from Alkalibacillus silvisoli, assembly GCF_039521975.1. Taxonomy (NCBI): domain Bacteria; kingdom Bacillati; phylum Bacillota; class Bacilli; order Caryophanales; family Bacillaceae; genus Alkalibacillus; species Alkalibacillus silvisoli. The sequence continues at coordinate 147,944 of NZ_BAAACZ010000005.1, forward strand.
TCGGGATGAAATCTACTGGTGAGATCCATCCATGTTCAGGGTGCTGCCAACGCAATAATGCTTCAATCCCTATGACTTGTCCTGTTGTTAGGCTGATTTGTGGTTGAAATACTAACTTGAATTGTTCTTCTTCTATTGCTTGTAAGAAATCACGCTCACCAAATAATTTATCACTCAATCAAGACACTCCTTAATGCCGTTAAACGCTACTTTTTAAAAATCAATTGATCTTATTCTATATATCTATATACCCACAAGTAAATAACGTCAAACCTTCTAATATGACAAAAGTCCCACGCATGAAAAATAAGCCATCACCCTAATTAAAATATGGCTTTACTTTAATATCGACAAAAAATAGTGTTTATTTAATTTCGGTTTATAGACCCTTTACCACAACTCTTAAAGGCTTCGTTTATCTTTAGACCCACTAACTTTATTTCACCAAAAATAACTTGGGTTAAATCTAACTCTCCACTCTACTTAGTTCTTTATACTTATGTGTTTCATTATAATTTGAATTTCAGAGCAGTTTATACATTAATAAAAAGAATGGATTCTCTCTTTAGAAAACCCATTCTCGAATCTATTAAACCCCACGTTTGTTACCCCAAACGAGTGTATGCAGTTGTGGTAATACGCGAATATCATTTAACTCTTCATCACGGACGACACGATCAATTAACTGTTCGTATTGATCGAGTAGTGTACTTGTTAGATTAACACGATCTTCACCATGGACATCACGATTCCCCACTTGAAGATATAGTGGAACTTCTGGATAACGCTTAGCAATATTTTTCGCATATTGGAAATCGTCTTCATTAAAGATGACAACTTTTAAACTCGTACTCGTGATTCTGTGATGGTCTTTAAGCTTTAATATAATGTCATCTAATATATCAAAATTTGTGATCATAGTTGAGCTTGGAGGCTTCGGTGAAATCGTCAAATCATCAATGTCAACAAACCAATCTTGCCAACGACTTCCTTGTGTTTCGAGTGCGACTTCAATCGCATTTTCTTTTAATTTATTAATTAGTTCATCTAAATTCTTTAACAGTGCAGGGTTCCCGCCTGAAATCGTAACATGTGAAAAACGCTCACCACCAACTTCTTGTAAACAGTTCAACACTTCCTCAGCTGTCATTTGGACGATCTCTTCTTTCGCAGAACCATCCCAAGTAAATGCTGAATCACACCAAGAACAAGAATAATCACACCCAGCTGTACGAACGAACATTGTCTTTTTGCCAATTACCATCCCTTCACCTTGAATCGTTGGACCGAAAATCTCTAAAACAGGAATTTTACTCATCTTGCATCCACTCCCGCCTTGCCTCAGCATAGCTTGTTGGGGTCTCAAATAAACGAACAAACTCCACTCTTGCACCGTCAAAACGATTTTCATCTTGATTTAAAGCCTCACTCATCTTTTCATATATCCATACGACCATATTTTCTGCAGTCGTGTTCATCGGAGGAAGCATTTCATTTAAATAGCGATGGTCAAGATAGATTTCGATTTGCTCTTTCCAAATCTGCTTAATATCGCCGAAATCGATTAAAATTCCTTTATCATCAACATACCCACTAATACCGAAAATGACTTTATATGTATGGCCGTGTAAATTTTTACACTTCCCTTCATAGCAATGTAAATGGTGCGCGGCATCAAATGTGAATTCTTTACTCACCATCACGCGTTCATGGTGATACTTTAACTGTTCACGCTTGATATCTTGACCTAGCTTTTCCAAACGGTCGACTATTTTAAAATCCCACATTACAAGACTCCCTCCTCTTTCAAATAGGCTTCTAATCCTTCACGTCTTAATTTGCATGCAGGGCATTCACCACAACCACCTGACATGACACCGTTATAACAGGTTAACGTTTTATCCCGAACGAACTCTAAAGCATCTAAATCATCAGCCAACTTCCATGCGCCCTTCTTATCTAGCCACATGAGCGGCGTATGAATAACAAATTGATCATCCATTGATAAGTTTAATGTGACATTTAACGATTTTATAAAAACATCCCGACAGTCCGGATAACCACTAAAGTCTGTTTCACATACACCTGTTACAATGTGTTTGGCGCCAATTTGTTTGGCTAAAACCGCAGCAAATGATAGAAACAAATGATTACGTCCCTCAACGAATGTAGAAGGCAGTTCACCTTCATTCTCTTCAATATCAATATCATCCCGCGTTAACGCATTGGCTGACAACTGGCTAATCAGTGTCATATCTAGCACTCTATTAGTGACACCTAGCTCTTTTGCGATATCTTTAGCGACCTGAATCTCTAAGTCATGGCGTTGATTGTAATCAAACGTTACGGTCTCAACTGCTTTGAAATTCTCAAGTGCCCAAAACAAACAAGTTGTACTGTCTTGCCCTCCACTAAATACGACTAAGGCTTTTTCGTTTTTCATTTAAACCACCTATTCATGTTAAAATTAGCCAAATTAAAAAGCCATACCCCTAAGGATATGGCTGGACATATAAGTATCCCTAGTTTTTTATAGAGGGTTTGGCTAGAACCTCTCCCGATTAAAATCGGTATTAATATAGGATTGTTGCTAAGTCATTATATCATAGATTATGAGATTTCTTTAATAATTATGTTTTCCTATTTTTACAGTTTTGTAGGCGAATTGGCCTTATATTAGATCATACTTTAACGAACTAAGATTCCCGTTAAAACATCAGATATTAGTCACCATCAATTGGTTGAAAACAATGAAAGGATTAGTCAAATACAATCGTTATGGATTCTTCTTCATTTGCCAAGTGATCACGAATAATTAATTGACCTTCACCTTGATTAGGCTCTTCTGTTATCGTCATATTCAATTCAATCCCTGTCCATTCGTGTTCACCTGATTGGCCTCCGAACCATTCTTGGTCAATAAGTGTGTTTTCTATTGTTTCGCCAGCGGAATCAAGCACTTCTAATTCTATATCACCAATTGCACCTAGATGGATTAATCCTTGAATTGAAATCATGTCTGATAAAACATCTTGTGATTGGGGTGTATGTAATTGAAAATGTTCCGTTTCAATGACGCTTATTGAATCAGTACTTTCCCGAGTTTCTCCATCACTTTCATCAGTAGCATTCTCTTCTTCTCTCTCATTTTCCTGTTGATGGTTCTGTTGCTCTTCTCTTGTCTTTTCTTCTAGTTGGTTTTGTAGTGTTTCGATTTGTTCTTGTTGTTGTTCAACTTGTGTAGTTAACTGTTCGATTTGTTGTTCATATGCTTCTTCTTGTTCTGAGCTACAAGCCATTAATACAATTAACAATATACTAATTAAAAACAGTCGCATTAGTCATTCTCCCTAGTTTTATCTATTATTAATTAATTAATATCCTATCAAACTAATGAACGGCATGTATAGTCAAAAGAAATTACCCCACCCATATTAGGAGTGGGATTAATTTCACGTTAAAATGGATTAGAAGCGAGACTATTATTTTCAAATGCGCTTCCGACTTGAAGTAATAGCTTTTCAGTGAGGTGATTACTCATAAGTTGTAAGCCAAGAGGAAGGCCATTTGATGAGAGACCCATTGGTACCGCTAGGCTTGGAATTCCTGTAGTTGCTGCTGGTGCGGTAAATGGCATGAAATCGTTAATTATTTCTAGATTTTGTTCGACCCAATGATCTTGAAAGCGTGGAGCCGGGTAAGGAGTCATCGGGCTTGCAATCACATCAACATCTTCAAATGCCTTTTTAAATGCATCTGTTAGAGCACGACGCACTTGTTGTGCCATTACGTATTGTGGAGTTGTCGTGAGGGTACCAGTATTAAAGAAAATTCGAACATCACTAGCGAAATCCTCTGGTTGATTGCGCAGCCTACTGTAATGGTATCCAGAACCTTCACCAATTGTAACTAAATAACCGGCATAAGTAGACAAATTTAATTCAGGAATTGAAATGTCTTTTACTTCTGCTCCTAATTGTTCAAACGTCGACATAGCGGTTTGAAATGCATCTTTAACTTCAGGGTCTAAATTGTTCAAATAAAAGTTTGGAACACCAACTTTAACACCCTTTACTCCTTTACTTAAATTCTTTAAGTAATTTGCTGAAGGTGCTTTAATACTTCCTGGGTCATCATGGTCATAACCCACCATATGATTCAGCATCAAGGCTAAATCTGTGACAGAGCGTGCCATGGGACCAGGATGATCCATTGACCAGGCTAGGGGTGCAACACCGTATCCACTCACTAAACCATAAGTAGGCTTTAATCCATATGTTCCGGTTAATGCAGCAGGTACACGAATCGAACCAAATGTGTCAGTTCCAGTTGCAAGCGTTGAGAGACCAGCTGCTAATGCAGCAGAACTGCCACCACTTGAACCACCCGGTGTTCGTTCTAGGTCCCAAGGGTTCCTAACATCACCATAGAAAGGGTTCGTATTAGTCAATCCACCACCAAATTCATGCATGTTTAATTTTCCAGTCATAATCCCACCTGCACACAGCAATTTCTTTACCACTGTGGCTGTATAGTCTGGGGTTAAATCTTGAAAAAATTTTGACCCACTTGTGGTCCGGACGCCTTTAGTATAATAATTATCTTTAATGCCGATTGGAATTCCATGTAAAGCCCCTTTATAAAGGCCATTCATTATTTCTGCCTCTGCATGTCTAGCTTGTTCGAGTGCTTGTTCTTCTAATATGGTTATATAAGCATTCACCTCTTGCTCTACTTGATTCACTCGACTCATCATATTTTCCATTAATTCAACAGGTGACAATTGTTTCGTTTCAATTAACGGAGCTAGTTCATGAGCGGTCATTGAGTATAATTCAGTCAAATTGAATCACTTCTGGATCAACGACAACAAGCGGGACTTCTTCGTGAATTTCTGGGTTTAAATCGATGGGAATTTGTAACTCTTGAATCGTGTTTAACAATTGTTGAATATATGGAATGTCCTCTCGAATTACTGAAATGCCTTGTAATGCTAATCCTTGTGGGACGATATGTGCTGTTTCCATATTTGTTTATTCCTCCTCATCATACTAGGTTAATAACACTGTATGAAAGTTACAGTTGATTGTGAGGGGATAGAGAGCAGATAATCAGATACAAGGATTTAAAGGCATTACACCTGATTCAGTAACAAATTAAGTTTGTGTTGATGGAACACATATTTTTATTCAAAACGCAATCAGTTTCTACATCGCTGATACAAAGAACGACACAAGACTACAATTGAATGCTAGTGCTAGATATTACAGATATGTTTTGATATAAAATATGGCGCTAATCGTATCAATACAGATGCCAAATATTATAAGGGTTACGATTCAACATGGCTGTTAATCCATTTTGTCTGAAGTAGTTAATGAACCTCAGATAGTGTTAACCGTAAATCTCTAAATTATTGAAATTGGACTAGTGCTTAAATTAAAACTGTAGTAACATGATTCATAAGAAATACTTTTTCTATGAATATGATCTACTAAACTCAATTCTACAAAGTTTTTCTTTTTCTAAACTTACAATTTCTATAGTTCTTCAGAAGGTGTTGGCTTACAGAAAAATGGTAAATTATCTTTGGCACTAATGCCACATAATTCGAAAGATTAATTTAATGAAGGAGGTTTACAATGCGTGATAATTCAAAACAAGCGAGTCTGTCTGAAGAAGATTTAAACATAATAATTGAGAACACTAAAAAGTTCTTTAGGGATGAAATTATTCCCAGCCATATTGAAAACACTAAAAAATTAAGAAAACTAAGTGAATTTCAGAAAAATCCTTTTTTGGATAAGTATAAAGCTAGTTTTTTAACAGGAAAATCAGATTCAGTCTCTATAGCTAAAGCAATGATATACCCAAGAATTTTAGGTACATCAATAAATACTTCATTTGGAACTAGATTTCAAAAGTATTGTACTAACATTTTGGAAGGCTTTGCTTCTACGACTTCCGGGATTGATATAGAATTTATTGATAAAATTGATGGTCGGAAAAAGTATTGTCAATTAAAAGCGGGTCCAAATACAATTAATGCAGATGATGTAAATACTTTAAAGAATCATTTTTCGGACGTTAAAAATTTAGCTAGAACAAATAACTTAAACGTTGGCCTTAATGATTTGGTTGTTGGTGTATTTTATGGTGAATCTGAAGACTTGAGCGGCCATTACAAAAAAGTTAATGAAGATTATCCTGTTATTATTGGTAAGGAGTTTTGGGAAAGGTTAACCGGAAAAGAAGATTTCTATGATAAATTGACAGATGCTATAGTGGATGTGGCGAATGAAGCTGATGGATCAGAGTTAATTGAAGAGACTATAGAGAAGCTAGCGAAACAAATTGATAGTGAAGGGGAGTTTTAGAATAGGGGAAGGGCAATTGTTACAATTGCCCTTCCTTTGTATTATAAGGAAGTTGATTTAAGACACTTATGATTGATAGACCAATAGCTTTGGCCATGTTTACCGGGACTGCGTTACCGATTTGCTTATAAGCGTTACCTATAGAACAATTAAACTCCCAACCATCTGGAAAACTTTGAATACGTGCATATTCCCGAACGGTGAAAGGCCTGGTTTCTTCTGGATGACACCGCTCAGTTTGTTTTTGAGCAGGAGAGCAAGTTAATGTAAGTGAAGGTTCATCCCATGACAACCTTCTCGCCATTCCAGTTCTTCCTCCCCCTGAATAATAGCTTTTACCCATATACTCTTTAGCGAGTTCTTCTGGTAAGTCTCTCCAATACCCTCCAGGTGGCACCTTTTCAAGGATTTTCTTTTTAGATTCTGGATATTGTGTACCTCCTGATTTTGGAACATTTTTTAATACGTCTTTTAAAGATAAATGGTATCCAAAAGGGTTAGGAAAGAGAATCTTTAGATCTTGATTTTGATTTGCTAAATCATTTCTCATTCCAATAATTACAATCCTTTCTCGTTTTTGAGCAACATCATAATCAAGGGCTTTTAATACTTTATAACTTACTTGATAACCTATATCAGAAAATGTTTTTAACATTGTATCTAGTGTATTTCCATTATCATGATTTACTAATCCCTTAACATTTTCAGCGAGGAACATTTTTGGCTTTAACTTTTCTACAAACATCGCATAATGATAAAACAAGGTCCCTCTAGCATCTTGGAGTCCTCTTTTTTTACCTGCATAACTAAATGCTTGGCAAGGGTATCCGCCTGAGAGTAAATCTAACTCACCTACATTTATGTTAAATTTTTCCACCAAATCTTGATCAGTTAGTTTTTCGATATCAGACTCAAATATATTCCAATCTGGCCTATTATGCCTTAATGTATCACAAGCCTTATTATCATTCTCAACCAAACCAATTGTTTCAAATCCTGCTTTTTCTAAACCTAAAGCTAGACCGCCAGCACCTGCAAATAATTCGAGAACTTTATAGTTATGATTTGGTTTGACATTTCTAATATCTATAAAGTTGTCATCTATTTTTTTTACGTTATTTGCTATACCCTGGTCTAAATCTAAACTTAATTCAAGTTGTTCTGATATAATGTCATCAAATTTGACATCTAATTTTTCACAGATTTTAAGAACATTAGTTTTAACTGGGTTATATTTGCTTGATAGTAAAATAGAAAGTTGGTTTTTACTTATTTCTAAGTCATCTGCTAATTCTTGTTGTGTGTTATATCCTTTTTTGTTCATATATGATCTTACTTTTTCTTTATTAACAACGTACACATAACCCCTCCTTGAGTTAAATTTATTTTTAACTAACATTAGTATAAAATGAAAACAAACGTTCGTCAATAAAAATACTCAATTGAATTTTGTGGAATCAAAAAAACTATTAGTTGCATATCTTTATAAGTTATAACTGGCTATACTTCAACTTCCTATTCTTCTTATCTCACCAATCATCTAATAATGCCCAAGTCATTTTAGGCAAATTTGATTGTAGTGACATTGAACCGACATAGATATTATGATCAAACTGTCCGACTTGTTCATAATGCTTTACGAGCTCACGTGTTGCCTCAGTTACAGGTTGTTCTTTTACTTGTTTATAGTGAACCCAATTGAGTTTACCTTCATCACTTTCTACAAGTTTGACATCAGACTGGATATAGCCGAAAAAAATGTACTGAATATAAATCTGATCACCTTTCATTCGTTGTACAATGTAACGTAATGACAAGTCTTGTACCTCTTTTGGACTAATTCCAGTCTCTTCAGCAATCTCACGAAAACAAGCCGCTTCAGGGTTATTCATTTCAGATGTCTCCATATGTCCACCAATTGGTACACGCATACCAGCAAGAAGCTTAGCATCACGCTTCTTTTGTAATAAAAGCACTTCATCTTCTTCATTAAATAGAAAAGCTGCTGCGAACTGTTTTAATATCATTAAGATCATCCTTATTTTGAATCGCTTACCTTGTTCGATATAAATAGACTTAATTTAAGTTTTCTCGAGTAGGAATTTTACAATATGGTTTAAATGGCTTAGGGTTGATAGTTTATAATTTGCACTGTGTGATTGTTTTATAAGGGATAAAAGATATTTGAGCGATAATTCCATTATTTGAGCTGAATTTCCATTATTTGAGCGAAAACCTTATTTAACTGAGCGAAGTTATCGTTAACGCCCTGCGCCTGCCGTTAACCGCCCTAAAATTTATACGCTCGCATGGATCCTTCTATTCCTCTCTCGTCAATCCAAAAAATGCAGCAAAACCGAGTAATGATGTAATAAACATTACGGCACCCATTGGTACAGCTGTTGTTTCATCTAGTCCAACAAGAGGTGAAACGGCTGCACCTAATAATAACGGTAATGTACCTAATAGCGCACTCGCACTTCCAGCTCGGTTTGATTGATTTTTCATCGCTAAGGTAAACGTACTCGTTAACACCATTCCCATCGCTGTCATGTAAATGAAGATTGGAACGACTAATGTAACGAGAGGACCTTGAATTATGGTCATCATCATTAAAATGGATGTCATGAGAAGCACTGTAATGACAGCTGTTTTGAGTAGTGTCCTTTCATGAAACACACCTGCTAAACGGCCAATTAAAAAGCTTCCGATAATAATTCCAAGGCCATTAATACCAAACAAGACACTAAACAATTGAGGTGAAGCCCCATATATATCTTGATACACAAATGGCGTACCAGCCACATACGCAAAGCTTCCGCCGTGGATTAACCCTAACGTTAAAGCATACCCAATAAATGATCGATCTTTAAATAGACTTCCCATCGTTTTAACAGTGCTTCCGATTGAACTAGGAATACGTCTGTCCTCAGCTAAGGTTTCAGGTAACTTCCAAGCTGTTACAAGCACAATAATAATACCAAGTAAGCCTAAGAAATAGAAGATTGTATGCCAAGTTGCAAATGGGAAAGCTAAAATCGCCCCACCAGCCATAGGTGCCATCATCGGCGCTGTAGAATTAATTACCATTAACAACGCAAAGAACTTCGTTAACTCTTTTCCGGAAAAGACATCTCGCACAACAGCACGTGATAACACAATCCCGGCTGATGCTGTGAAACCTTGCAAGAAGCGCGCGATAATTAATGTTGTAATATTTGGAGCAATTGCACATAAAAAAGATGCAAGCGCAAATAAGAAAATACTAATTAATAACGGTTTACGTCGACCCTGGGCATCACTTATTGGCCCGACAACGACTTGTCCTAAGGCAAGACCAATTAAACATGTTGTTAAACTTAGCTGAACGAGTGAGGCACTTGCTTCTAAATCATTTGAAATACTCGGAAAGCTCGGCAAGTACATGTCAATATTAAGCGGACCTAATACAGCCAACATACCGAGTAAAAATGCTAAACCAATACGCTTTCTTCCTGTTGGATTATGTAGCATGATGTATACACCTTTCTGTCTATAAATCTATCTATTATTCAAATTTTTACTAGTTTATCATAGCATATATCTGTAAAAAACACTGAACTTTTAAACTGACCAAGATTGTGTTAATTTTTAATAATTAAGAAGGGGAGAATCTCTAATGCTAAATTGCTTGTGTGAAAGTGAAAGAACAAATGAATTAAAAGTCGAGGCCGATATATCAGCTGACCCGCTTTGGTGTAATAAGTGCTCAGCCAACCTCGATTTAGAAGTGATCCCATTATCGAATGAGTTAAAAGAAGAATTAACTCACTGGGTGTTAAAGTATGGTGAGTGGATAGATTGGGACAATGATGAGCGGATTGTCTTAAATGGAGTAAAGATGGAGAATGACCATAACAAACAAGGTGAAAGATTAACGGTGAGGGTTAAAGGTGAATTGGAGCCTGAGTATGCTGTTAGATTTTCCCCTGCCACATTCGCAGCTTCAACATATGGCCATCATAGAAACTAAACTCGAGACTCCAAACTTAATAACAACAACAAACCTTTCATCCGAACACCCTTAATCTAATTACTTCCTCGCCTTAATCTTCGCTAACAAACGAACAATTTCTAAATACAACCAAATAATTGTCACCATCAGCCCGAATGCAGCATACCATTCCATATATTTTGCTGCTTGTTTATTAGCTTTACGTTCAATAAAGTCAAAGTCAATAACGAGATTCAATGCCGCAACAATGACGATCACGACACTTATTACAATACCTAACAGTGTTGCTTCATGTAGATGTGGGATTTGAAACCCAAAGAATCTTCCAAAGAACGAAATCATATAAGCGATAAAGATCGCACCCGTTGCTGAAAGTACGCCTAATCGGAACTTACTCGTAACGCGAATGATTCCTAATCGATACACGATCAACATCGCAATTAATGTCGCGATCGTTAGTAACGCTGCTTGAAACACAATTCCTTCAAACATTGTTTCATAATAAGCTGAGATAAACCCAATACTTAACCCTTTCAATAGTACATAAATAGGTGCAGTTACTGGGGCAAAGCGTGGTACAAAAGCTGTTAAAATTGCTACACCTAAACTACTAATTGCTGCAATCGCAATAAATCCACCTAACGCCTCACTGTCTTGTTGATACTGATGCCAACTATATGTCGCGGTTATTAATAATAGCAAGGCTAAAATTAATGTCCGTCGCACTGTGCCATTAATCGTCATAATTTCATCTGAGAATCTAGCTTGATTATGGCTAAACGTTTTATTCTGTAACGCTGGATTTCCTGCTCTCATCTTTTACTCTCCTAAAAACTAATTTAAATAGGTGGTCTAATTTTGGAATGACAAACTTCTACTTCAACTTTCATATCTTATGATTGAAAACAGATTTTTTTCGGGCATTTTTTCCTGTTTGTCTTAATTAAAAGACAAACTTAACAATCAAAAGCGACTACAGTTTCAAGCAACTATGACCTTCCATAACAAATTATTCTTTCTTCATAATAAACTTACGGATAAATGCGCCTATAAATATTCCCGCTAATGCTACGATCATTAACTGACCAAAAAACCCTAAGTCTGCCTCATCACTACGCCACAGGTTAAAAATAAAATATATAATGGACAGTCCTAATATAATGGGTAACCAGATGAATAAGATTTTTCTCCACATGTTTAATGGTCCTCCTACCTGAAAATCTTCTTAACGATGTATAGACTTCTCACTCGTTCAAGTTGACTTTATTCTATCATACCTAAAGCTACTAAAAACCAAAAATATATGCAGAAGGCTGTTATGAGTTATTCATAAGACCCTTCTGCATTAGGTAATGCACGATATGCTTCTTGAGAAGTAAAGACTTCGTGTACATAATCTGTAAAATCAGTTAACTTGATTAAGTCCTCTGTCAAGCAGTTATTCGTTGTCCAATCGACATAATAATTTTCACCATTGACCTGCAAATCTAAATGATGCGTCGTGTAAGGATTACTCGTACAATGTGTACCATCCTCTGCTTCATTTGTAAGGTTCTCAGGTGTTTCTAAAATCTTCACATCACGCATTTTTTCATAGATGGATACACGGTCATCTTCACTTAACGCCATCGCTGTAGATGCTTCACCTTTTTCGATTAAGTCTTTAGTATAAATTTCTTCAAACGTATTCATTTCATTATTTGCTTCATAGCCATATTGATACGAAAATTCAAAGTCATCCGGCATATTAGCTGGCAACTCTGCTTCATCCCCATCGTAATCGCTGTTTTCATCTGAAGTACACCCTGCCATAGCCAAACATATCATTAAAAGAAAAGTGAGTAATCTCATAGCAAACCGCCTTTACTAGTATACTTATTAGACGTTAAAATTAATAAAACTGTTTCAATAAAATGATTTTTACAGGCCTATATACTCATTTCTACATAAAATCACAAATTTCCTTTTAATGAATTGAAAAAATGTATAAAATTTCAACATATAAAGAAGAGCATTGGATCGTAATTTCAATGCTCTTCTTTATTTTACAGCTCTATTAATAAGGTGTTCGCTCTTTTATTGAGATTTTCGCTCATATGTCGTGACTTCCGCTCTTATATCATGACTATCGCTCTATCGATAAGCGATCTAATCACTGTTTCTTTTTCTTACAAGGTCAATAACATAGAGAATACTACCCAAAAAACCGCCTGCCCAAAAGAACATACTAGCCATTTGGTATTCATTTAAGATAAGCGTATAATATACTTCTAAAATAACAAATCCAACAACGCCTATGATTAAAAGGGTTAACCCTAAGACGCCATAATTATTCTCTGGTTTTAAGAAATCTAACATAATCATTGATGCTCCTTATCATAATCGTATTAAAAGCGTATCAGAACTTAAAACCAAACACTAGCGAATATTAGTTAGACCTTTCGTCTAGCTGTTTTTCTAATTTGTTAACTTGCTCTTTTAATTCTTTAATATCATTATTTCGCTTATTGAAAACAATCATAATAGTGACTACTGCAGCAATCAAAGCGACTAGAAATACGATTAAAGTCAATTGAAAGATCATGTCAGTAGTGTTAAATCCAACTTGTTGGATTAACAGTTCGCTAAACATAAGACTTCTTCCTTTCTATGCCATTATTTTACGAACCATTTTAGGGGTTATATAAGCAATGGTTGCTGCGATGATTGCAATGATTAACGTTGCAACAGTTGGTGAACTAGCTAATGTCACTTGCTGTGATAGCATTTCACTCATCTCCCATGCCTCTTGTATATTCGGCGTATATGTATATGTCAAAATCACACCAGACAACCACTGAATAGCGATGAATAAAACCATAAAGCTCACTAAAAAGATCGAAAAGTTTTTCACGGAACACGCCCCCCTTCACACCCTCGATTTTACAATAAATACAGTTAATTTCCAACTAATTTTAAGGTTTTTATTCAAAATCAATTAAGCTCTCAGATGAGAATTCATCCTGCTCTACGAATGGTTCACCGAAAGCTAACATGCCATAATTCGTTACAAAGCCTACACTTCCTACTGCATAAACTTCTTCTGTCACAGGATTCCAATACATATTAAATGAAAGCATGTCCAATTCACCAGAAACTGTGGTAAATTCACCATCTATACTCATGCCTCTTATAACACCGGTTTCTTCTCCTTCAATTTGATAGACTTGAGCTTCATCAAATTCAAGATCAAATTCAAATTCATCTGTCGTAAAATAGGCCTGGCCTTCCCCTTCTAACACATGGTCCTCAACGCGCCTGACCTCTGTCAATACAACGTCAACCTCTCCAGTTACATCTTGGTCTGAGAGATTAAATCCAAGCTTTTCTTCAATTGCTTGCTCATACATAGCCTCTTCATCAGCATAACTATATAAAAGGTCCTGATTTAACTGAGCCGAAAATGCCCATCCCGTTTCATCAACTTGCATCGATTTACGATCAACCAACCCATTTACCGCTAGCAAACTACCGCCAATGACTAGAAAAGCAGTCAAACTAATCAATAAGATTCTTTTTGCCATTTTGTTGTTAACTCCTTTATGTTAAATCTACTGAACTAACATTCTAAATGCGAACAAACTTAGAATAAAGGCTGCAGCAACCAAGGAAATGACGAGCAACTTATACTCTCGCTTCATTGTCCCACCTACCTTAAGAATTGTCATAAATTTATTATTACTATATCATTACCACCTATCGTATTCAAAGCTAAGACCAAATACCTGTAGAAGATCTTTGTAGATATTGCTATAATATCAGAAAAGTGTGTTAATTTATCATAAAGGGGTTATGCCATGTCTAGTGACGTTTGTAGCATGCATGAGTTAAATGGCACTCAACAAGTTGAAAAAGTCTACGAAACCCAAAATGTATTAGCTTATTACCACATAGAGCCGAAATCCGACATTCATATTATCGCTTTTCTAAAAACATCGACCCCACCACCATTTGAACCACAAATCATGTCTGAAATGATCGGTGTTATTAAAATCATTTCCATTCATGTTGAAAAAGAATTCGGTGATTGTCGTGTGGTCACTCACTTAAAAAAGCTTAATCAATCCAAATATATCCAGTGGCATATTATTAGTGGTCAATAATAATTGCTTGGTGCAGTTTAAGGCGAGACAATAGTAAAAGAGAACTGTTTAAATACGAACATTGGTACCATGTGTTACAATGAGCAGCTACCCGAGCGCAACCAAATTTTATCAGCGTTCGGGTGGATTTTATCAGCGCTCGGGTCCATTTTATCAGCGTTCGAGCTCATTTTATCAGCGCTCGGGGCCATTTTATCAGCGTTCGAGCTCATTTTATCAGCGTTCGAGCTCATTTTATCAGCGTTCAATCAGTTTTGACTCGTAGCGAATATTAACACTTGATAAGGTACCTTACTGTTTTTGTAATACACGGCAAATATACTTTACGCCGATCTCATCACAATTTTTGTTCATGTCGATTTGTTTAAAGCCGTATTGTTTGAATAATTTCTTGTAATTACGTGGGAAATGGCGATCAGAACTCCACTTTTCAGCTTCTATAGTAATAATAAAAGACTTCGTAATTCTGGCAATCTCCTCAAAAACCCAATCACTACTCGGGTGAAGGTGCTCAAAAACTGCCATAGAAAAGGTTAAGTCGAACTCATCATTTTCAAATTGTTTAACGCGTTCTTCAATTGTTTCGAGGTATATATTGGCTTTCTCCGCTAGATTAGGATATTGCTTACTTAACAATTCAACTGCCTCTTCATTAATTTCAACCCCTGTTAACTGTTCATATCCTTTTTCATATAAATAATTAAGGTTCCTACCAACATTACATCCCGGCTCTAATATTTTCGCGTCTTTTCCAACATACTTATTCACATACTCGTACAAAAACTTAGAGCGTTTCGTATGCTTCAAATAACGACTAGGTTGATTGCCTTTACTAGGGTTCTTCCAAAAATCATGTATGTCGTCTAATGAATGACACATTATAATCCCTCTCTTTCTTATAGATTCTTAATCTATCATATGAAGTTCAATATCGAGGTGACTTGGTTGTTGTCATGAAACAAAAAATTGAGCTACTAACTCTATTAATTTGCGCAAGTGCGACTACCCAATTATTTAAAAATCAGCGTTAGCATTAGTCACTTTGATTTATTTCTCATATGTTACGAGTGAAAGGTTATTTAATAATCCGGAGGTGTCCTATCTATGCAAGAAAAAGGCTTAATTGGAGGCCAAGAGCTTCTATGTATTAATACTGAGAAAGTCTATGACTGGATCATTAACGAAGCAACTTTCGACTTAAACGTGATTGATGAAGACCTACCAGATGGTATTGATTGTGATGATATCGAAATTGATGATGTAACGTGTACTGTAGAGCCAACAGAAGAAGATCCGATTGAAATTATCAATCGTGAGGATCGCCCATTCATCATTGATGGAGCAGAAATCATCTTACAAGTGGTGACCATTCGTAAAAACTTCGTCGTCACAATAAACCTACCAACTGACAACGGAGACGAAGAAGTCGAGTTAGAGTTCTCGCGCAGTGAACAAGTCGTTTTATGTGCCCCAGATGGAACAGAAATCGAAGTCACTTACACAGAATTAGATTGCTTTGTTGTCTCGTTTGAATGTGATCCTGGCGACACAGAATTAGATGATACATTTGACGCTGTCATCTCAGTCCGTCTGTGCCAAAGCATCCAGTCAGTTTACCCTGTTACACTCGAATTAGTTGCTGACTTCTGTGAACCTAGAGATCAATTACCTATCCAGCCATGCCCAGTGCCAATTCGACCTGAACAATGTCCAGTCATTTTTCCTACAGCCAATAACAATGGCTAAAGAATTCACAAATAACTGACACTTTAGACGTGATTCTCTCACTGTCTAAAGTGTCAGTTTTTATAAGAATCAAGCGTATTGCTCCACCCAATTCTCCATTTCATACCGCTCCTGTTCATTCAATAACTCTAACTGCTTATTAAATCTCTTCTTTGAAAAGCGATACAGCATTAAGTCATGTTGATTGTACGTTTCAATTACCTTTATTAGTTTTGGGTCGACCTTGCTTAAATGCGGACGATTTTTGGTGACATTTTGTTTTGTAAATTCACGAAAATTCCAACCATACATTCTTTGCATCATATAGAGTGACTCCAAGTAATAATCGATAACCCCGACAAACGAAAAATATTTCTTCAAGTTTTTCTTCGCTTGATGAAAAGCATCAGGACTGCCACCTGCTAAATATCGTGTTGATAAATTGACAGTTCGATAGCGAATATTCGCTAAATCTTGCTTCGTTTTAGAGCGTTTATTTTCAACTGACTCATCTTGAATCCAACCAACAAATTGCTCTAAGCTCATCTTCTTAACCTTTGAATAGAGTGGATCACGTTCATACTGCCTAATATAGTAATACGTTGAGATTACCCGATCAACAGGGTGTCTTAGCATCGTTATATATGTTGCAGGTTCATTTAACTTTCTAAAATATCTATTGTGCCACACATGAATCTGTTCTTCTTGTTGTTCGAAAAGGTGCCACATGGTCTTTCCACCTGTTTTAGGTATGTGAATGTATATAAATGGGTTTGTTTCATTTAAAGGCCTTTGATCAAATTCAATCATACTTTTCCCTCTTTTCTCTAAACCTTCTTACTTTAATATAAGTTAAGAGAGCAAAAACGGTATAGACATTTAGTAGAGTTCTCAGTAAAACAGGCAAGAAAGATAGTTAAACCCTTCACTAACCTACAGCAAAACTATAAGTTCTACATATTATAGTATGTAGAAAGTGAGGGAATCAGATGAGCAAACATATACACTGGCAAAAGCATTTGATTAATCAGGCTCAACGCGAGAAATTAATGGGGCATAAGAGCTTAGTCATATGGCTTACAGGGTTATCAGGCTCTGGTAAATCTACTATTGGAAACCATGTTGAACAACAGCTTTATCAAGAAGGGATTCATTCCTTTCTATTAGATGGTGATGATATGAGACAAGGGATTAATAAAGATTTAGGATTTAAACGAGAAGACCGCACAGAAAATACCCGAAGAATCGCTGAAATAGCTACTGTTTTAAATCAGGCGGGTATTATAGCAATTGTTAGCACCATTTCTCCTTTTAAAGAAGACAGAGAAATGGCTAAAAATATAATATCTAAAGATTATTACTCGGAAGTTTATATTAAATGTTCACTAGAAGAATGTGAAAGGCGTGATCCTAAAGGGTTGTACCAAAAAGCTAAATCAGGTGAAATTAAGCAATTCACAGGTGTTAGTCAACCCTATCAAGAGCCGGAAGATCCCGATTTGATATTAGACACGACGTATTTATCAGTACAGAAATCGAGTCATCACCTGACCAATTATATTAAATCACAAATAGAGGGTGAGATAAGATGACTATTTCTCCACATGGTGGAAAATTAATTAATCTAATCGATTCGTCTGTTGAACTAAAGAGAATTGATAAAACGATTACGATTGATAAAATGGCCGCATCAGACCTTGAGTTATTGGCAACAGGTGCATATAGTCCACTTAATGGCTTTTTAAATCGTGATGATTATGAATCAGTCATTCACAATATGAGACTCGCTAATGGTTTAGTATGGTCTATACCAATCACTCTCCCCGTAACAAAAGAGATCGCTAAAACGATTAAAACAGGTGAGGTTATTAAATTAAATTATAATGGTAAAATCTACGGTACACTTAGAGTAAGTGACAAATATATCCCTGACAAAATACTAGAAGCCAAACTCGTCTATCAAACGACGGATTTAAATCACCCCGGCGTTAACAAACTGATCTCACGCGGAAGTGTGTATCTAGCTGGAGAAATTACAGTCACTCAGGACATAAAATCTCTGCACCCCTTTAAAACTGATCACCTAACACCAAGAGAAACACGTCAATTGTTTCAATCAAAAGGGTGGGATACCATTGTAGGCTTTCAAACGCGAAATCCCGTTCACCGAGCACATGAATATATTCAGAAAAGTGCCCTTGAAACGATTGATGGACTATTTCTTCACCCACTTGTTGGTGAAACAAAACAAGATGACCTACCTGCAGATGTCCGTATGGAAAGCTATCATGTATTACTAGAAAACTATTACCCTAAGAATCGTGTATCATTAGGAATATTCCCTGCTGCCATGCGTTATGCTGGACCGCGTGAGGCTATTTTCCATGCTCTAATAAGACGAAATTATGGTTGCACACATTTTATTATTGGAAGAGATCATGCTGGTGTTGGCAACTACTATGGTTCTTATGATGCACAGCATATTTTTAAGCAATTTGAGCGAAGTGAACTTGGAATTAAGCCTTTATTTTTTGAGCATGCGTTTTATTGTAAGCAGTGTCACACGATGGCAACAAAGAAAACTTGTCCTCACAATAAGTCTAAACACCTTCAATTATCTGGTACTAAAGTTCGCGAAATGTTAAAAAGCGGGGTTAAACCCCCGCAAGAAATCTCAAGATTAGAAGTAGCTCAATCATTAATTGATGGTTTATCCAAATAAATCCCACGATGTTGGTGTTCCTCTTTTAACATGACGGTTGACTCGTTTGCCGATTAAAGTATCATAATGCTTTGGTGCTAATCCGTAACCTGGTCGGATAATTCGCATATGATTGTGATCTAAAACTTCGCCTTTTTGTAAGTCTTCTGAAATGTAGACTGAACGGCGAAGTTTTTTAGATGATTGTTCTCTATTAGTTGGTCCGTAATGAATTGCACCTAATGATTGCCACGCGCGCTTCGTTTCATTCACTAACATTTTAAACTCATCTGGCTCTAATGAAAATTCAGCATCCACCCCTCCTTCTTCTCGTGATAACGTTAAATGCTTCTCAATGACTACTGCACCTAATGCCACACTCGAAACGGCAACTCCAACACCTAATGTATGATCAGATAACCCGATTTGACAGTTAAACAAGTCTTTCATATGAGGGATCGTATTAATATTTGTATTTTCAGGTGTTGCTGGATAAGTGCTCGTGCATTTTAATAAAATCAGCTGTTCACAACCTGCTCCTCTCGCAGTATCAACCGCTTCTTCAATTTCAGCGGCTGATGCCATACCTGTTGAAATAATCATCGGTTTGTTCGTTTGAGCAATTCTTTTAATTAATGGTAAGTCAGTGCATTCAAATGATGCCACTTTATAACAAGGCACATCTAATGACTCTAAAAAGTCAACCGCTGATTCATCAAATGGTGAACTAAAACCGATCATCCCTAACTCTCTACACTTTTTAAAAATTGCTTCATGCCATTCCCATGGTGTATAGGCCTCTTCATATAAATCATAAAGTGACCTTCCACCCCATAAGCTTTGGTCATCTTCAATGACAAAACCTTCTTCATCTACATTTAATGTCATCGTTTCTGCTGTATAGGTTTGTAGCTTAACTGCATCTACACCTGCTTCTTTTGCTTTTTCCACCATTTGTAACGCCCGCTCTAACGATTGATTATGATTACCTGAAAGCTCAGCAATGATCAGTGGAGGTTGATTAGCTCCAACTTCTCTGTTTTGAATCGTGATCGGCCTCATTATTCACACCTCACCCTTTAATTTAGTCCTTACTTGTTGCCATTCATCGTTAAATAAAGCCATCGGAATCACATCTAAGGCTTGATTATGCTTGATGATATGCTTGATGAATCGCCCTTCTTCAACGAAGCCTAATTTTTTATGATAGTGGAAGCTTCTAGTATTATTCTCAATGACTTCTGCTAACACTTTTTCTAATCCTTGTTTTAAAAAAATATAATCCAGCGCCAAAATCCCTAAAGCTGTACCAGTTTTATTCGGCGGATTTTTTTCGCCAATATAAAACCCCCAATAACATCGTTTAAACCTTTCATGAATATGGTTGAATTGAACTAAACCAAGTGGCGTTTCTTGATAGAATAAGAGTTTAACAATGGACTCGTTACTTCTTATCACATTTTCAAACCACTTTTCATGTTCTTCTTTTGTAATGAGGTGATCTGTATACATCATCTCTCTTACATGAGGTTGATTACGCCACGTTAACACTTGAAGTAAATACGGTTCTGTAAGGTTCTCTAATCGATAATTAGTGAGATCCACCTGCTTCACCTCCGTTCATCCACCTCGTTATCTCATTTAAATCAATAACACTAGAAAACAACTCGAATGCGTTACGGCTCATGTGATGAACGTTTTCTGGTAGTGAAATCAACTGGTCTATCATAGTTGTAATTTGGCTTGTCGTAACTGTTTCACTTGTACCGAGCGATTGGACGAACCCCAGCTTTTCTGCTGATTGAATGACACCCGTTTGGTTATTCGCTGTTTCAATGACTAATGCTGGCAACCCTAAATAAGCACGTTCATATGTTGTTGTACCTCCTGCGCCTATTGCTAGGTCTGCTTTAGCCATTAATTGAGAGATATAATCAATTGAAACGTGGCAAGTTATATTACTTCGTTTAGCGCACCACTCCTCAATCCAATGCTTAAAGGGATGATCTTGCCCGATGACAACATCAACTGTTACAGCATGTGATAACTGCTCGAGCGCTCTTAACACTTTTACTGACTCGCCTGTTTTATCGGAACCGCCGAAAGAAACTAGTAGTCTATTAACCGATTGACGTATTTTCACACTCTTTCTTGCCTCAATAAATTCTGGCCTTAACAGTAGGAATTTCAACCCTAGTAATTTAACTGCGTCTTTTGGAACTAATGATTCATAATGAAGGTGGTGGTTCGAGCCTATTTGATAATCGAGTAAAAGGTCACAATCATGTTCACGATCAGCTAAATCGTCAATCACCATTATTCGCTCTGTATAGGGGCGTAATACTTTTTCCCATTTTGAATCTAAGCTGTAATGGTCGACTATTAACCAATCGACTAGTTCTTTTTCGATCAGTCGTTTAGTCTGATTGGCATCTTCAAACAAATCATAGGATGGTGTAATCGATTGACATTGAAAACCATACCCCTTTATTAGATCGATTAAATGACCTCGTAAACAACTACAAATAAAGGTAACGCTTGCGCCTTGCTTCTTTAAATGCTCAGCCAAAGTTAAAGAGCGCATGACATGACCTGTGCCAATTTGCCTTGATGCATCTGTTCTAAAGACAACATTCATTTTAATCATTCCTTTTTTTGTTCAATATGGCTGTTAATGAGGAGCCAGTGAGGATTTTCGTTTAATACTCCAACTACATCGTTTAACGTAAAATGAGATTTCTCTGCTGCAAGTACATGGATTATTCGCTTGATTAACTCAAAATCCTCAGCTGTATCAACAGTTAAGCGTAGATGACTCTGATCTTCACTTCTCACAACTTGATCGATATTAAATTGATTGCTCTTATTTATCATATAAGGTGTGACGTGTTCTCTCTCTCGCATGGCCTTTGCGTGAATATATGCAAGTCTTAAAGCCTTTATTGTAAAGATTTCAACATCCATTCCACGAGGGTAGGTGCGATCAATCGTATTCGATACATAATCATACGTTTTATTAGTTAAAAAATGCCCAATAATCGAATCGACTACTGTCGGGTCAATCAATGGGCAATCAGATGTTAAACGTACGATTGCATCTGCTTGAAAGGTGTTAGCTGCTTCATAATACCGTGACAATACGTCTGTTTCTGAGCCTCTAAAATAATCCATGTTATATTCGTTACAAAACGTTACAATCGCATCATCTTCTAATAAATCCGTTGTCGCAACAACCATTGTGTCAATTAACTTCGCCCTTTTCATTTGTTTTAATTGATAAGCTAGTAAGGGCTTTCCTAATACTGGCTTCAATACTTTACCTGGTAGTCTAGTTGAACCCATTCGTGCTTGAATGATCGCTACTATTTTCATGAAGCATCATCTTTTTGGTAGTAATCGATAACTTTATAAACCGCTTTAACCACATCATCAACATCAGCCTCTGTCATACTCGGAAATAATGGTAATGTAATAAACGATTCGTACAAACTCTCAGCGACTGGACACAAACCTTTTAAGTAGCCGAGATGTTTATAGTAAGGGTGGTAGTAAACAGGAATGTAATGAACATTAACGCCAATATTCTCAGATTGGAGCGCTTTATAAATCATTTTGCGGTCTGTTGTTAATTGAGATTGAGCTAGGTGAATGACATACAAATGCCAACTTGATTGTGCTTCTTCGTGAACAAAAGGAGTTGTAATCGCTTGAATAGATTTAAACGCTTCATCATATCTAGATACCAAGTGCTTTCGCTTTTTTATAAACTGATTGAGCCGCTTTATTTGACTAATGCCTAACGCTGCTTGGAGGTCAGTCATGCGATAATTAAACCCTAAATGATGCATTTCGTAATACCAAGGACCACCTTGATTCATAAGCTTACTTTCTTCACGTGTGATTCCATGGGTCCGAAATTGAATAAGCTTCTCATAATACTTAAAACTATTCGTTGTTATGATGCCTCCTTCACCTGTTGTCATTTGCTTAACTGGATGAAAGCTAAACATCGTCATATCACTAATAGAACCAATATGCTTATTCTTATACTTAGCACCAATCGCGTGAGCGGCATCTTCAATAATCGTTAAATTATAGCGTTCAGCTAATCCTGTTAAGGCATCATAATCACAAGGCTGGCCTGCAAAGTCTACTGGAATAATTGCTTTTGTTTTGGGTGTGATTTGTTTTTCGGCGGCTTTGGGGTCGATATTGTATGTCTTTTCATCAACATCACTAAACACTACATTCGCCCCTTGATAACGTGGTGCATTCGCACTTGTAACAAATGTGAGTGGCGTTGTTATTACTTCATCACCTTCATTAATTCCAGCTGCAAAACAAGCCGCATGTAAAGCAGCTGTTCCATTTGTAAATGAAACAGCATACTTAGCTCCGACATAACTAGCAATCGCCTTTTCAAACTGTTCGATTTTGGGCCCTGTCGTTAAAAAATCGCTTTTTAATACGTCTGTTACTGCTCGAATGTCATCATCATGAATAGCTTGCCGACCATAAGGTAAAAATTCTCTTCTGACAGGAGTACCCCCGTGAATAGCTAATTTTGGCTTCATGATGAACCACCTAATAAATCTGTCGTTTGAACCCATTCTTCTGTTCGTTTAATGCCTTCTTCTAAGGATACAGTTGGCTCCCAGTTTAGAAGTGATTTTGCCCGATTATAATTACACGTTAGCTTATTGATTTCACTTTGTGGGTGAATGTGTTTGACATGCTTAATTTGATTTTGATCGTCTACAATCATCTTGGCTAAATCATTAATCGTGATATCCTCACCTAAACCTGCATTTAAAATCTCTCCATTTACGCGGTCTGATAATCCTGCTTCAACAACGAAATGAGCACAGTCCTCAACATATAATAAATCACGCGTTTGGGTACCATCACCATATATTTCAACGGGGTTTCCATCTAGTTTATTTTTAATAAAAATCGCAACAACTCCGCCTTCTCCACCTGTTTTCTGAAATGGTCCGTACGTATTAAAAGGTCTTAAGACGACGGTTGGTAATCCATAGGCGTGGTAATACGATAACACCATATTTTCAGCGGCAATTTTACTTCCTGCATAGGGTGAAGCCGGTTTAACCGGGTCTGTTTCTGTAATTCCTGCTTCAGAACTAGCACGCTCATATACCATACACGTACTCATAAATACCATTTTCACTTGATTTTTTAAGCAAAGTTGTAGTAAATGAAATGTTCCAACCGTATCATTCATAAAGGTCGCCATAGGGTCATCAATACTGTCTTGAACATTAATACTCGCCGCTAAGTGATAACAAATGTCAAAGTCTGATGAAGAAAATAAATCCTCCAAAGTTTTTAAATGCTTAATATCACCTTGGGTCATACCCATAAAAGTTTCATACTTCATTAAATCTTCAAGGTTTTCAGGCCGACCATTCGATAAATCATCAAGCACCCAGACACGATTCCCTTGTTCAAGCAATCGTTTTACAACCCAACGCCCGATAAAGCCAGCCCCTCCTGTCACTAATAGATTCATATAAACTTCCTCCTTTAACTCTTAAGATATTCGACTGATTAATTCGCTTAATCGCTCACCCGATAAAATGTGCTGGTTCGGATACGCTACTTTAATAAATTGTTGCCTGCTATCATTTAATTCTTTCTGCTTCACACGATTACTAAAATATTCAACGACTAATTCTCCTAGCTTTTCAGGGTCTGATTGGACTAAATCCCCAAGCTGATCATAGTAACCGGTGTATCCTGGAAACGATTTATTTAAAATAAAAACAGGCCTATTATTCAGCATAGATTCTAGTGCAATTGTTGAAGAATAAGTGACGACCGCATCAGCATGGTGTATCGCATCATATAAGTGGATCCCTTTAGTCGATTTAATAAATGGAAATTCCTTTTGTAATAGATGACTCTTCTTATTAGGGAAATCTCTTAAAATCAGATTAAATTGACCTGATTGGCTAATGACTTTGATAAACTTACGCCATTCATCTAATTGACTATTGCTTCTTACGCCAATCAGTATGGTTTTCTTATGACGATCAAGCTTTAATTTCCTTTGAAACTTAATTTGAGATATTGTTTTGCGGTTTCCTACTTCATCAAATCTTGGATGCCCGATCATTTTAAGCCCTGAAGCTTGAACTCCTTTTTGCTGATACCAATCCTTTTCAAAAGAACCATAGATCGCATCAATGTCAGCAATCTTAGGTAAGTAACCAAATTCACCTGAAATAATCCCATGCTGCATACATATAGTCGGTATCCCGAATTGAGCCGCCACAAGCACTAAGGTGCGTGTTTCAGGATAGTGTGTTGATGGAACAATTACACATGAAGTTTTAACATTGGCAAATAATTTGTGGGATTCTTCTATTCTATAAATTATCTTTTTAATTTGAGCGTTTAAGGTTGATTGAAAAGTCGAATTAAATAATGGATGACCTTGGTGATGGTTGATGATTCTTTTCACCTTATTAAGACACTTGTCGATTGATTTAGAATCAGTCGATGCTTCTTCATGAAATTCATCAAAATAAACAATTGGAATATTTTTCGGTTTAGTGTTCTTTTTATACGAACGTTCTTGTAGCATGAGTGTCTTGTTTGGATTGAACTGAGAATTAAGCGTACTAGAAGGAAAGCGAAGTAAGTTATACACATCGTGCAATATGACCTTTCCATCAGAGTTAGGTTTTATTTCAAGAGCACGATGCTTTTTCACAAATTGATTAAATCTCTTTTGTACTTCAAGTCCAGTTTTTAAGGGATGATTTAATTGATTAGAGAATGATGGCTTTGATAGTTTTGCTTGTAAAGTGTCGTTTTTACGAATTAAACTTCGGAAATGACAGAGATAGGCCAATGAATAGCCTTTATATTTAACATTCTTAAATAATTCCAAGAAGTCAAGATAAAGTGTCCAATAGTGTTGTTCATACAGGTGTTTGTCCATTTTCTCATCACCCTTTCAACAAATTCTCTTCTTGTAATAATTGAATAATCTCTTCTTTTGAAATTGGTGTTGGTTGATTTGAATCATATGTGCCTGGCGTAACACGGGGACTAGTGGACTGTGCTGGCCCATTAATACTAAACATATCACCTAAGTCATAGGCTTTAAGTGACTCATCATAAGTCATTAATTCTTCATATCGTTTTTCACCTGGACGTAAACCCATTTCGACTATTTGAATATCATGATGATTTAGCCCATACTGTTCACACGTTCTATTAATGACGACGTTGGCTAGATCTTTTAGTTTAATTACAGGCATTTTCAACACGAAAACCTCGCCACCTTGTGACCTTGTAATTGCTTTAATCATCAAGGTCACTGCCTGATCTGGAGTCATCATAAACCGAGTCATTTCAAGGTCTGTTACAGTAATGGAGCTCTGTGTTGTAATTTGTTTTTGAAATAGCGGAATGACTGAACCACGCGAACCCATGACATTACCAAACCTGACGACTGCAATAGTAGGTGTGTGCTCACCTTGCTCAGTTGCTTGAATCATCCGCTCAGCCATCAATTTTGTCGCGCCATAAGTATTTGTCGGTGATACAGCTTTGTCAGAACTGGATAACAAAACTTTATTCACTTGTTGCTCACCGGCCGCCTGGATCACGTTATACGTTCCTTTCACATTCGTTTGTACCGCTTCATAAGGGTGATTTTCACAGGCTGGCACATGCTTCATAGCCGCCAAATGGAAAACAAAATCCATATCAGCCATCGCATTATAAAGACTCACATAATTACGGACATCACCAATGATATATTGAAGATTCCCATAGTCCTTTAACTCATTATATTGAACATATTGTTTATACTCATCGCGACTATACACTCGTATTAATGCTGGTTTTTCATTTAATAGCTTTTTAATCAGATGCTTCCCTATAGCACCTGTTCCTCCTGTTATTAATATTTTTTTACCTGTAAACGACATGTCGCTCCCTCTTTCCTTAGTCTTACATCATTGAATCTAGTCGCTAATAACGACATAAGAGTTCAATATATTACATTATTATTATCATTTAATAGATTTCGTATGGACGTGAGTAAGTGGATTTAAAGAATATGTGGAAGACTAGGTGGAGGAAAGCTGTTACGCCATATTCGCTCATTACAACACAACAACTCATTATTTTTTAACAAAGCTTCTCAAAATGTTCTTTTTAACAATTTCACTAGTTCGTTTAATGATGAAGCAGATGATGAAAAATAATGATCTTTTATATAGTCTTGCCTTACTTGGTCCGCTTCAGCTTTTAATCCATCTTGAAAAAATGAGATGACGTGATTCGCTATTTTGCCTGCTTCTTCATAAAAGAACGCCCCGATTGACTCGAAAGTTCTAACTGGGATTAACTGTTCACTTTTCCAGATAAAAACGGGTTTATTAAAAAGCATAGCCTCTAGGACAACGGTCGATTCATAACTAATCACACAGTCAGACCTCGCGATGAGTTCATGTAAATGTGCTTTATTATTAATGACGATATGCTTTGAAGGCCTAATTTCCTTTCTTAGCTTTTTTAAGCTTGTGCGTGGTTTTAAAATCAAATCATACCCTTGACGTTCTAATTTGTTTATGATTGTTCGTGTTTGTTCAAATTGCTCATGATGACATATGAGTAATATGATCGGCTGTTTACGCTTCGGGTTTTGGCTTCTTTTAGAGCGTTTCATATTCATAATAGGATCAAACCGTGGATGACCTAATGGATGGACTGTTGATGGGTTAACTCCATATTGTTTATACAAATCTTGCTCATAAGAACTATAAACGACTAAGTGATCAGCTACTTTCGGTAAATAGCCTAAAGGAGAAGCAATAATTCCATGTTGCAAACAAACCGTAGGAATTCCATTTCGTCTAGCTACATAAGTTAACACACGACTTTTCAGTTCATTCGTCGTGCCAATAACTAATGCTTTCATAGGATTCTGTTCAATTAATTTCATTGCAGCTATTAAACTAGCTATAATCATGGGTATTTCATTTAAAAAGTATTTTTGAAAAGCCGGGTCTCCTAAAATTGGGTGATGTTCTATACTCTTAAACATGACCTTAGCTTGTTCTTGATATCGTTTTGCGTGAATTGATTTTATATATGATTCTTTTACTAATGTCTTTTTGGATAACCAGATTATTTCACCTTGTTCAAATTGACGCACTATTTGCTTTTTAGGTAGACGAAGTAAATGGTCATAAAAACCAATTGGTAGAGAGCTTTTTGGTTTACTGTTACTGATCATACGAGGCTCATTTAATACGAATTCCTTTTGTAAATTAATATATTGTGTTGCTGAATTTTCCTTAAAATAATTGATCACGCGATGATTTGAGGTTGTGTTTCTGAAATAATGACTGAACAAGGCAATCGGATACCCGTGATATTGCAATGACTTAAATTGCTTTAGAAATGTTATATAGGTGAACCAATAATTTCGTTCGTCAATAGCCATGTACTTCACCCTTCTAGCCAAACCTCAAAAACATCACGACCAAGCATTGTTATACCTATTTTTGATTGATGACCTTCAATAGAGTCCAATTGCCTAAAGAACTTCCGAATATCTTGGTCTGTTAAACGTGTGAATCGTTCACGGGCTTTTTTACTGCGTTTAATTGGATTAGGTTGAAAAGTGTTAGTAGGATGTGATTCGACATCAAGTTGCTTCATCGCGTCAATGATTTGTTCATAGGCAGGTGTTTTCCATCCTGAAATATAATGCGTTAAGACGTTATGCTGTTTACGTGTCTTTTCGTGAGTACTATAGCCATTATGAATTGAGTCTATAATGTCATCTGTTGTTATAGCTTTATAGCTAAATTGATTAGGAAGGAAAACATCGTAACGCTCATCTTCAATAGGCATATAAGAAATTACAGGCTTTTCTAGTAAATAGGCTTCGATTCCTGTCGTACACCCATTGTGGATGACTAATTCTGATGCTAAAATCCAATCCACTACATTTCCAAATGGAGCAACGACAACATTTGAATAGCTTGAAAACCTTTTCCGATACGCGTTATAGTTTTCATTTGGATGAGGTCTAACGACAATTGTTTTAGAGGGATTCTTATGACTTAACTCACCAATTAATTCTATAAAATGTTGAAACAGTTTTTTCATGTAAGGATACTGTTCATGTTGTGGATTTTTTTTACGTTTGTTCCGAGAATTAAAAATCGCAAACCGAGTATTGACTAAAATATAATCGCCGTATGACTGTTTCAAGTTTTCGACACGGTCGTTATAAAGCGGGCGATACTTCTTTTTAAGTAGGTCAAAGCGTGGATTACCAGTTAATAAACATTTTTCCATTAAAGATGGCGCCAAATCAGTGATCACACCTTTTTGAAAAGCACCCCAACAATAGATCTCATCAAGCTTTTTTGAAAGTGAAGGACTCATCCGCTCCTGAATATATAACTTCGGATTATTAATAATTAACCCTTCTTCATCTAACTCTACAAGCTTATTACCCGCCTCTTTCATCTTTTTAATAACACGCGACTTATAGCGTTCTGGATAACCCTTGGTTAAATAAATTCCACACGGCATAGCTGTTGCTGCTTGCTCAACTGCAATTTGTTCACCAACGACAACCCGAAAACCTTCCCGTGCCGCATGATAAGCCAGTAACAATTTCGCATCTAACTCCCGTACCCTCACCTCAACTGGTAAGTATAAATACTTCATTCAAACCTCGCCTTTCTTGGATTTTATATAATATATGAATCTATTAAATGATGTGACAAGAAAAAGTGTGATTGGAATGAGTTGAAGAGGGTCCTTGATACGCGTTTGCCTATAACCTTTTCCTAAACTATCAACACGATCATCAAGATAAAAGCTTCCTAGACTTGATAAAAATCAAACCAAATGAACTGATCAAAGCTTATGTCAAATGAATCTTACTGAGAGTTCATCCGACATTAACTCTAGTCTGTCCGACAATTATGAGTGCTCATCCGTCATTAACTCCGGTCCGTCCGACAATTATAAGGGCGCGTCCGACATTAACCCGGGTCCATCCGACAATTATGAGTGCTCATCCGACATTAACTCCGGTCCGTCCGACAATTATGTGCGCTCATCCGACATTAAACTCTAGTCTGTCCGACAATTATGAGTGCTCATCCGACATTAACTCTAGTCCGTCCGACAATTATAAGGGCGCGTCCGACATTAACCCGGGTCCATCCAACAATTATGAGTGCTCATCCGACATTAACTCTAGTCTGTCCGACAATTATGAGTGCTCATCCGACAATTATTCACCCGATAAGAAATAATAAACCCCCAAGCTTCCACTAGCTTGAGGGTTTATCTACTATTCACTTAATGCACTAACGATCGCTTCTAAATTGTGTTCCATCATCCCGATATAATTACTTGCATCACCTTCTTCGGCTACTGCATCAGTATAGATCGTCATATCATAAATAGGAACACCTGAATCAGAAGAGACAGCTTCCATATGGACAGGGTTAAGCGTTGTTTCTAAGAAGACATACGGAATACCTCGCTCACCTAGAAGGTCAACTATACGAGCGATTTGTTGTGGTGTACCTTCTTCATGAGAGTTCAGTTCCCAAATACCATCAGTTTCAAAGTCGTAAGCTGCTCCAAAGTAAATAAACGCATCTTCACTTAAAAGAATGAAACGATTTTCCTCTGGCACTTGTTCCACGCTTTCTTTAATCTTCTCATCTAATTCAGTTAATTGCTGTTTATAGTTATCAGCATTTTCTTGATAAACTTCTTCACCATTTGGGTCCATTTCAATTAATCTATCTAAAATGTTATCGACAAATGTGTGGACTTTATTCGGATCTAACCATGCGTGTGGATCATCTGTTTCCCCATCTGATAATTGAATCGGATCTAACCCCTCTGACACTTCAAAAACAGGAGTATCAGTTACGTTATCCATTAATGATTCTAACCATTCTTCTAAACCTAAACCATTCACGAAGAAGACATCAGAATCCGTCACTTTTTGAAAATCACTTGGTACGGGCTCATGTTCGTGAGGTTCTTCGCCAATTGGTACGATATAATCAACATGAGCACGATCACCTGCAATTTCTTCTACAATATCGGCGATGACAGAAAAGCTTGCTGTTAGTTGAAGCTCTCTATCCGCTTCAGTTTCAGGAGCATCTTCTTGTTCTGATGTGCATCCGATTAAGAAAATAATGGATAATGCAGCCACACTCACCATGTTGAATATTTTATTGTTAAACACTGTTCGTTCCCTCCTAATTTACATAATTTTATATTTAAGCCTTACTAGTCGACATTCTTCTAAACCATCGAACGAACACGCCTTGCTTTGGCGAGAATAAAAAGGCTAATGTAAATAACAATGATGCGACAATTACAATCGAAGCACCTGTTGCAACGTCATAAATATATGAGTAAAAGACACCAACGACAGCTGAAATGACACCAAAAGCAGCTGATAACGTCAACATGATTGGTAGGCGGTCAGTTAGTAAATATGCTGTTGCACCCGGTGTAATCAGCATCGCGACGACTAAGATCACACCTACTGTATTCAATGATGCTACTGTCACAAGGGATAAAATGAACATTAGCATATAATGAATCAATCGCGTCGGCAAACCAATTGCCTTAGCCATAGTTGGATCAAATGTACTTAATAGCAGCTGCTTATAAAATACAAAGACCAGGATTAAAACACCAATTGTGATCCCTAATGTCATCCAAAGGTCTGAACGAGATACTGCTAAGACATTACCGAATAAAATGTGCCAAACATCAACACTCGTGCTACCAATCGTTGTAACCAATACAATCCCAACGGCAAATGTACCTGTTAATAAAATCCCGATCGCCGAGTCGTCTTTAATCCGACTGTTTTGTGAAATATAGCCTATTCCTAATGCAGTCAGCACACCGGTAATAACCGCACCGATAAAAAAGCTCGCCCCTAACATATAGGCAATGACAATACCTGGCAAAACAGCATGAGAGATCGCCTCTCCCATTAATGCCATCCCTCTTAAAATAATGAAGCATCCAACGACACCACAGACGATTCCTACTAAAATTCCTGCGATTAATGCGTTTTGTAAAAATGGATAGGTTAAAACCGCATCAATAAAATAATTTATATTTTGCATTATTTAACCACCACCATTTGACCCTCATCATGATCATCTTTATGAAGTGTTGCAATATTGCCATTGTACGCTTCACTGATCAGTTGTGGCTTAAATACTTCTTTTTGTTCACCAAAACCAACAAGACGCTGATTTAATAGCATTAAACTATCAAAATACTCTTCAACTTTACTTAAGTCGTGATGTACAACGAACAACGTCTTTCCTTCGTTTCGAATTTTCCTTAATAAATTGATGATGATTTGTTCTGATGACAAGTCGATCCCTGCAAACGGTTCATCTAAAAATAGAATATCCGCTTCTTGCGCTAACGCTCGCGCGATAAAGACCCGCTGCTGTTGACCACCAGATAATTCACCAATTTGGCGTCTATGAAAATCTTGCATTCCCACTTGTTCTAAACAATCAAGCGCTTTTTCACGATCTTTTTTGCTCGGTCTACTCCACCATTTCAAATGCGGGTAACGCCCCATCACGACAACATCTTCCACTAAAATAGGAAAATCAAAATCGATCATACTTCGTTGAGGCACGTAGGCAATTTTCGGACGGACTTTAGCAACCGATTGGTCCATCACTTTTATATCACCTTGATTTTTCGGTACCATTCCCATAATAGCTTTAATTAATGTCGACTTACCAGCACCATTAGGCCCTATAATGCCGATCAGTTCCTGTTTGGGCGCTTCAAATGATATGTCATCTAACGCCAATTCGCCATGGTAAGAGACCGATAAATGATCTACTTTCACTGATGAAGTCAATTTAAAGCCTCCTTCATTACTTCGTTAAATTACTATACAAGCGTTCACAGCTTGCTCTATAGGCTTTTATAACATTTCTACCTACATATTTATTATTAATTGGTCTATAGTGTTCCAATTTTCCTTAAAGACAATCATTTGTATTCGCTCATGTTTTTTTACCTAGGGCAAATCTTTTATATATTATAATGCTTCGACTCCAAAAATGTCTACAATTTTGCGTTAATTTTTTTGAAAATATTTTGTGACACGAATGATTCTAATTGTACCGACTCCCTTTTATACATAAAGAGTATGTTACGATGTGGTTAACGGGAGGAATATATGGATTTATTAACTCGCTTTTTAACAGCTGTTGTTTCAGCTTTTGTGTTTTCTGTGATCATTTCGTTACTTTCTTCGGAATCA
Source organism: Alkalibacillus silvisoli (assembly GCF_039521975.1). Taxonomy (NCBI): domain Bacteria; kingdom Bacillati; phylum Bacillota; class Bacilli; order Caryophanales; family Bacillaceae; genus Alkalibacillus; species Alkalibacillus silvisoli. Next base: position 181,236 of record NZ_BAAACZ010000005.1, read on the forward strand.
AGTGAATATTGGGTTATGTTTTTTTCCGTCATGTCATTTTCGTTACTGGTATATTTAACTGCAGGTATTTTATTTTCATACCTTGGTGATTATTTGATTGGAAAGGTTCCATTAAGGCAAAAGTGGGCAAAATATATCGTTGGCGTACTCGTTTACACAATCGGTGGGGTCAGTGTGAATATTTATTTACTCAATCAAACTCTTTTCTACGGCTTTTCTGACACTGCTGTTACCATGCTTTATTACGGAATTTTTGCAGCGGTCTTGTTTTGTCATATAAAGTTATTCGTTCGCTTTTTGCTTGTGAGGTTAGGGTTTTAAATGAAAAATCGTCGGACTAAAGTCCGACGATTTCTTTATAGACTTGTTATGTCATATAGCGCGGGGTCTAAGGTTAGGGTTTCACCTAATAGTTGCCTCGTGATCTCTGCTCCTAGAAAGGGACCACTTGTTATGCCCGATGCGCCAAGACCGTTTGCGATATATAAGTGAGGAGCGTCTGGTAAAAATCCAAACACAGGCTGTTGCTTTTCAACTTGTGGCCTAAAGCCAACTCGTGTCTCAATTAAGTCGGCTTCTTCTAAACCAGGTGCAAATTTAAAGGCCACTTTCAAAATGTCAAAGACGCTTTTCACTTTTATGTTTGGCTTAAAGTCCTCATTCACTTCATGCTCAGCTCCAACGGCAATTCGCCCCTCATCAAAACCAACGATATACTTATTATTCGGTAGCATGACAACCGGCCATTCACCTGTCTTTTCGTGCGGCATGTTTAAATAAACGATTTGTGTTTTCGTGGATGTAACTGGAAAGCTTATACCGCAGTGCTTTAGTAATTCACAAGCCCAAGCACCATTAGTTACGATGATTTGCTCTGGTTCATAAAGATCTTCATTTACCGTCACTTTTTTCCCAGTTTGATTGAGTTTAGCATAGCCTTTAATAACCGTTGCGCCATAATATTCCGCTCCTTGAACGAGTGCGTGGCGAAGTGTTGCACCATTGACGCGACCACCTCCGCCAATTTCTACAGCCCCCATACGATCAGACATGACCGGTACAGCTTGTGCAACTTGTTTATCTGTCAGCTGTGTCACTTCACCAACCTCAGGTGATGCCTCACGACGGGCCTGGACATCTTCTAGCATTTTCTTTAATTTCTCATCACTTTTATGTAAATGAAGCGAACCTACCCTGGCATAACTGGTATTCGTCATACCAATTTCTTTAAGCTGTTCGATTAATTTCGGATAGTAAGCTGCTCCATTTTTAATGACTTCATATAGCTTTTCATGACGTTTTTGCGAAAGCCACGGACTAATAATACCAGCTGCTGCACGCGTCGCTTCACCTTGATTTTCATGATCAATTAATGTCACATCTTGCCCAGCTTTTGCTAAATGAAAAGCCGTTGATGCACCTAAAATGCCAGCTCCAATTATGAGATATTGTGCCAAAATCATTCTCCTTTAGTTTTCACATGCTTCATTCCTTTAACCGAGATCAATTAATGTATGCGAAAAACTTAGTGTTTAAAGACTGACCTAAGTTTCACATCACTGATCTGTCTTCATATTGTAGCAGTTTGTGCTCAATTCGAGAAGGCGAATTATTACCGGTTATGTTATCATGAAATTACTTTAAACACTCACCCCGAAAGGAACTTACATATGGAAGAGATGCAAGATTACGGACGGCTTCGTGACAATAAGCCGTTTATTTTTGTTTGGATCGCTGGGTTATGTGCTATGCTTGGCTTTGCGATGCTATTTTTAACAACATCGTGGTATGTAATTGATGAGTTAGAACGTCCAGCTTTAGTCGGACTTGTTTTAGTCATGATTACTGTACCACGTGTCATAATGATGATCTTTGGTGGTGTAGTTGCAGATCGAATAAAAAAATCTAAAATTATGTTTTCGACCAATTTATTGCAAACCATCCTTATTTCAGTGATGGCTTATTTAGTAACACAAGACCAATTAGGCGTTATGGCACTAATTGTGATCACATTTTTATTTGGTTTTTTTGATGCGTTTTTCTACCCCGCTGTGACAGCACTGATCCCTATATTAGTGGGAAGAGGTAATATACAACGAGCCAATTCTTTATTTCACGGATCTATTGAGCTTATGTTTATGTTCGGACCTGTAATTGCTGGTGCATTACTTACCATATCCACTTTTGGCGTAACAATTACAGTAGCAGCATGTTTTGTTGCATTATCAGTTATCTTTGTTCACCCGAAGTTAATAAAAGATGATCAGCTTGAAAAAGAAACTAAATTGAATAAAATTAAAGATGATTTCGTCTTAGGGATCCGCTACATTAGGCAATCCCCGATCATATCATCGGGTATTATTACGATCAGTTTGGTTAACTTATTCGTAATTGGTCCTATTATTATTAGCTTTCCGTTAATAGTTGATGCATTAGAAGGAACAGCTTTTCACTTAAGCCTTTTAGAAGTTGGGCTATCTGTTGGTACATTTACGGGTAGTATCATCGTTTATAAAATCTCTGCTAACAAACGGCGCGGTAAGATTATCGTGCTGACACTAATTGTAACGATGATTGGCTTTTTCATCTTCAGCCGAATGGAATTGTTGCCCGCTTTAATGATTTTAGCCGCTGTTGTCGGCTTTAGTGCGATGATTGTTTATCTACAAATGCTTACTGTTATTCAAGAGCATACGCCCCATGACCGGCAAGGGCGTGTCATGAGTATTGCAACAGTTGCCTCAGAAGGATTCGCGCCTGTTGCATTTGCGATCGTGTCTTTATTGGTCGGCATCGGACTCACGATTCATAACGTATTAGCTTGGGTTGCTGTATGTGGTCTAATATGTAGTATTTGGCTAGCACTCAAAGCCAAGGCGCTCATGCAAGCACAATAATACACGCCAGTTTTTACAGAACATAGACCTCCTCATTCAGCAAAAAATAAGCTTTGAGGAGGTCAAGCTTTATGGATTATATGAAGGGATACCGACTAGAGCCGAATGAACAGGGCTATACGATCATTTTTTATTTAGATGAACACTATAACGAGTTTTCTAATGAAATTACTCCAATTAAATACCCTTCAGATCGAAAACTTAAAAACTTTCGGCAATATGTCATTGACAATTTTTCGCATTTAAATATTAGAAAAGTCAAAGTGATGATTGGGCCTGCACTTGTTATGTCTTTTGCTTTAGCATTACGCCCCGATCACGGCCCATCAGAAGCTGCCTCTCAAAAACGATCTACTCATGCCGAATTCCAGGAAGTTGATCCATAACCGACTCAATCATCATCAACTGGTGGTAAAGTTCTCTTGGTTGATTGGAGAAAGCTTTCGCACATTAAGTATAAAAGGCGAACGTGACATTATTAGTCGTCGTTCGCCTTTTATGATGTGCACTTTTTATCGGATGAATACCGTTTCACCGGATGAAATGTAGCGACCACCGGACAAAGTGGCGTTATCACCAGATGAGCTCTCCTTTTCACCGGACAGAGTGGCGTTATTGTCGGATGAGCGCTCATAATTGTCGGACAAATCAGAGTTATTGCCGGATGAGCACCAATAATTGCCGGACGAAGCAGAGTTAGTGTCGGACGAGCGCTCATAATTGTCGAACAAAACAGAGTTATTGCCGGATGAGCACCAATAATTGTCGGACGAAAAAGAGCTATCCCACCTATGTAAAAACAAGAATTACCTCCCCGCCTACCGTCCTGCGAGGAGGTTACTTTGGAATAGGAGATTGCTTTTACCACTAAATGACTCTCACCGCTAAGAGTCTAAACCACCAAATTACCCACGCAACACTTCTTCAAGCTTTGCTTTTGTATTAGGACCATAAATTCCATCGACTTCATGCGAGATGTGAACACTTTGAAACCGTCTAATCGCATCTTCTGTTCTTGGTCCGTAAATTCCATCGATAGAACCAGGTCTAAACCGTACACTGTCTAACGCCTTTTGGATTTGCCTTACCGCTTCACCACGGTCACCACGTCTATAAATACCGCTTGGAAGTTCACTGCTGTTACTGATCACTTCTTCTAACGCTTGACGTGTTTCAGGCCCTACAATACCGTCTACCTGAATGCCAGCACTTCTTTGGAATGAACGCACCGCCGATTCTGTTTCATCACCAAAAATTCCATCAGCACCGTGTCTTGGTAACCTTTCACCCGCTTCACGCAGATCGTTTTGTAGCTGCTCGACTTCACTTCCTGAATCGCCATTTTGAAGGAGATAATGACTAGAGCCTGATGAGTCAGATCCTCCACTAGAGCTTGAACTATTGTTTCCTAACCTTGCACGTACGCGGTCCATATCTATTCCTGGGCACCCTGTCCTTGCACCTGAAAACTCATTGTGTCCAAGCACTTGACTAACATTTAAACCGAACCGTCCTAAATTCTCATGTGCACGCTCTTCAAAGACGCGCTCTTGTTCATCGGTAAAATTACCATCCCCGACTAAACAAATATGATACGTCGTTCGGTTATGATCAGCAATTCCATTTGTAATCACATCTTCGTCATAGCACAGCTGAACCGTTCCATCACGCAAAATAATCTCGTGGTATCCTCCTGTTTGCCAGCCACGATTTTTCCAATGGCGTTCGAACGTCCACACATCTCCTCCTTCTGATGCGCTATGATGTCTTGCGATATGCCTAATTTTATTTCGCCGTCGATTACCACCCATCGTTTGACCACGTAAATCTTCAATGTCTGGCACAGAAACCCTCCTTACATCAAAGCCCCCAATAAGAGCTTTAGTTAATCTATACCCGTTTACAAACTACATAACTTATTAAAATGTATGCTCTCATTACTATTAAATTCAACAAGTTGAAAACCTGTCTCAACGCTTATCACTTGTTTATAAAAATGTGTGTTATCCTAATTCTGACGGTGTAGTTGTTCATACTTCTTCCAACGAGCAAAAATTGTTTCTACAGGCTCTTCATCTCGACACTTTTCACATAAACAACTAACGACGCGGTACACACCTATACCATCATATTCCCATTTCGCCCCATGACCATTACACATGCCTCTTCTCCCTTCTTCTATAATCTTCGGCACTTACTGTGACGACTTCAGTCTGATTCATTACACGAGAAAAATTTCGCTCATTTAACTTCGCTAATAAATCTCGACTCGACAAATTCGTCGTATAGATCGTTGTCTTACCAGCCCGACTATCTAACACTTCAAAAATTTTCGACTGCGCCCAATTATCTACACCTTGCTTCACATTCATATATTCAGCACCAATATCATCAAGTACAACTAATTCGACCTTTTGAATATAATTAAACAATTCCGCTTCAGAAATAGGCGAATCTTGATTATAAGTTTGCTTAATTTTGGTTAACAATTTAGGTACAGATATAAATAACGCCTCGTATCCTTTTTGCATAATAACTTTCAAGCACGAGACAGCTAAATGACTTTTACCAACGCCGCATGATCCGTGAAGTAGTAAACTTCGCCCATCATCTGGTTTAAAATCGCTTGCGAATTTTTCCATCTTTCCTTTCACTTCAATTAAATGATCATTATATGCATCAAAATTATTAAAATCCGAATAATTTAACGTTTGATTTAAAAATGAATGCTCTTCAAAGAACCGTCTGACTTGCGTTAACTCCTTATTACAATGACGTTCTATCATTCTCCTTATTACCTTTATTTCTTCACAAACACAACCTTTATTGACCAATGTCTTTTCACCTTTCTTCGGTCCGATCGCGATTGTTATATTATATTGTTCAATCTGCTTTCCACATTCTTCGCACGTAAATGATTTCACGAATTCCTCTTCAATATTTAGTTTCAGAAGAGCTTTTTCAAGTGACATTAAATGACCTCCTAAAATCCGTATGCGTATTGGTCTTGTTTAAATAATTTATTTTGCATTTTTAATTGATTAAATTGTTGTTCTGTTTCCTTTTTCGTATCACCATCGTTCACCTTATGGTTCTGCTGATTGTGCTTAGGTTGAGTTGAATACTTTTCAGTCGGGTAATTCAACACAGTAAATAATGTTCCTTCTATTGTGTGTTCGACTGAAATTAATTCAAGCTTCACGAGCCGTTTGATTGTGCGATTAATCGTACTTTTAGATACTAATGTTGTCCCTCGCCCTGCCTTATAACGTAAATCCTCTTGTAATTTGGAGTAGGATCTAATATATTGACCACGCTTTAACACGATACCTCCATACTTGAATTGTTCTTGATGACTTGCTTTTAATAACAAAAAAGTATAAAGCCTAAAGGCCAAGAGATCTGTCCAAACTTCCTCTTCTAACAAGTTTCTTTCTAACTTGACCCAACCTGTCATAATTACAACCTCCCTTCCATCTATGATTCAATCTGTTCTCACTTTTATAATCGAGAACGAAGGAGGAAAGGTGTTAAAAAATTTCAAAATCATTTAATATGAAATAAGAAGTGATGGAAAGTTGTGGAGGTAGTGTCATGGCAACAACTTATGTTAATTGGGGAAAATCACGCGTTAAACTAACCTGGCAAGCTAGTGATCAACTCCCAGATGGCTCTTTAATTACGAGTGTTCATGGATTTTGTTTTAATAAGCATGGAAAGTTACTAATGGTTGATTTAAACGACCGGGGATGGGATTTTCCTGGCGGGCACATTGAGAAAGATGAAACGCCATTACAATGCATTAAACGGGAAGCTTATGAAGAAGGTTATGTAAGTGGTGATTGTCTTCTGATCGGCTCAGTTATCGTTGATCATACTAACAATCCTAATTTTAACCCAGACGGACCATACCCCAAAGTAGGCTATCAAGTGTTTTATCGCATGGATATTAAAACGACCCATCCATTTAAAGCAAATTATGAAGCAAAGAGACGTACATTTATTGACCCAACTGAGGTGGCTAATTACTATCCGAACTGGCATGTTGTTTATCAATCTGCCATGAGGAGGTGCATATTTAGAAGGGGCCGGTGATCACTGTCTTTTACACAAGATAAACACTAACCCACGTGCGGTCGAGTTTGATAAAAATTCAAGCCAGAAAATATATAGCGACAAACCTATATTACGTTCAGCAACCCTATGGTGGTAATTTCGTGGCATTACCCAAAAAATTTTGCGGTGATGCCTAACGCATCACCGCAATCCACTCAATTTCACGATTCTCGATTAGATTCGTCTGGATGAATCTCTTGCTCTTTTACTTCATCTACTTCATCCTGATTTTCACCAGAACGGATGACGGTATGTGTATTTCCACGATTGACAAGGTCTGTTAGTAGCTGATTAACATCTAAGCCTGTTAATTCTTTTAATGGTTCTTGAATTTGAGTCATCGTGTTCGTAATCGATTGGCCGTAAGTAGACACACCGCCTTGACCACTTCCTGTATCAATCACTTTAACTGACTCGATATTCGATAGTGGTTTAGCAATTTCTTTCGCATATTCTGGCAGCATCTCAATTAATTTCTCAACAATAACAACTTCTCCATGCTTTGAGATCGCTTCTGCTAACAAGCGCTTCGACTCAGCTTCTGCCTCACCTTTCTTCCGAATAACCTCAGCTTCTGAAATACCTGCTTCACGCTTAATTTTCGCGCGTGTTTCACCATCAATTTCTGCCTTCTTCGCATCTGCCTCTGCTTGTTTCGTCACTTCATAGTATTCAGCATCCGCTTTGGCTTGACGCACTTTTGCTTCCTCATGTTCAAGTTGTACTAAACGCTCACGTTCAAAGTGTTGTAGTCGTAATTGTTCTTCTTTCTTCTGAGCATGAAGTTTTAACTCTTGTTCTTGGACTTCTTTATCAAGCCTTGCTTTCTCTAATTGATAAGATTGTTCCGATTTCGCGCGGGCTCTTTCTGTTTCTTCTTTAATTCCCGCATCATTTAAGTCCTTTTCTTTTTTCGATTCAGCAATTTCAATCTGACGTTCAAATTCTTGCTCTTTCGCTTCTTGGTCGTTGTTTGCACGGTGAATCCGCGTCTCTTTATCCGCATCTGACTCAGCTAATTCCGCTTTCTTTCTAATTTGCGCGATTCGTGGTTTTCCTATATTCTCTAAATAACCATTTTCCGGGTCCGCATCACGCAGATCTTGTAACCCGAGTGATGTAATTTTAAAGCCCATTTCATCTAGTTGACGTTGGGCGACTTTCGTTACTTGTTTATTAAACTCTTCACGGTCTTCATTAATCCCCTCAACAGTCATTTTCGACAAAATAGCACGCAAATTCGCATTCAACACTTCTGAAATTTCATCTTGGATTTCTTTTGGCTTTTTCCCTAAAAATTGTTCAGCGTAAATCGCAATTCCTCGTAGTGTATCAGCTACTTTCACCATCGCTACAGCATCAGCAATGATCGGCACCCCACCATTCGTATACACGCGGGGCGTTGTAATCTTAAGCTGAAAGGCAGTCAGATCAACAGGTGTAGCAGTCTGGTGCATTCTTAATAAATGCCCACCACCACGAATAATTTTCATCGAACGTCCCTCTTCATCTGTGAAAATATTCGTCTCCTTACTCGGATTACCTAAGCGAGGCCCTGCAATAATAAGCGCTTCATTCGATTTCGCCGTCCGGTAGCGAAACTTCATCCACACCCACCATAGTAAACCTATGATCGCCGCAGTCACTAACACCGGAACTAAAAACATAAAAAATGCGATAATCTCCATCCAAACCCTCCACATTTACAGTTAACGAACCTTTTAAATATAACCAGTGAATTAGTTGTACTTATTTTGATAACACTATCTGACTTACCAAATAAATCCACTCACTTCACCTTATTAGTAAAAAGACAAAATATGCTCAGCAAATATTAATAAAAGGACTGTACTGCACTTATGAATTTAAGGGGAATTCACATAAAAAAACAGCAACCACTATGGTTACTGTCTAAAACCCCTTTAACGTATATACATTTTCCACTTGTGCAACTCCCTTGTAAACGGGTAAGTAAACTCAACAAGTGAAGGGAAAGCGGAGGATCTAACTAATCGACCAGACAACCATTTCAAGCCAAGGAACACTCCTGTTACAAGTGGAATGAACCGTAACCTAAATCTAGGCCTACCTCTTCTTGTAAACCCTGCTAAATCGCTTCGGTCAAATCTATCCCACATATTATTACCCAGCCTAAGCAAAAAGGGAACGATCAACGAGGTTTTGAAAAAACGTTTTCGCCTACCCATCTTAGAATACGCGAAATAAGACATTAAAACGACCAATAATACCATGACTCTTGATTGATTCATATCACCAGCTCCTCGTACTCCATTTTTCCCTTAATGCCTTATAATATGTACCTTTACCTACTCTTTACATACTGATCTTGAAAGGCTTTTGTCGTCGTTAAAGAAAATAGTAAAATCAATTCAAGAAAATTATCATAAACACCTGTTTCAACAGGAGATGGACTTAGCATCCCTGCAGTCATGAAAAAGACGCCAATTAAATACCAAAACCAATTTTGAATCCGTCCGACATAGATTGATGCGATTAACAACGCTACACTTACGACTATCACCATAACTGGAAATCCAGCACCATGACTAGCATCAGTGTAAGCTAATACACCATTGTAAACATAAGACTCTAACGTCATCCCAAACACTTCTGTTACTAATCCATAAACGATTAATAGCACCGTTACACCCAAGACACCCCACACCACTGCTCGCTTTTTCACCCAGTTGACTCCAGCTCGCCTCATCGTATCCCATGCGTAAAGTAACAACAGCGGCGTTACAATTGCATGAAGCCAGAATCTAATTTCACTTAAAAATTCTAATCGCACCCCTTCTTTAAAGAACTTTCCAAAAGCTAACAAAGCATTATCATAAACCAAGGCTAAGATGACAAGGATGATTACATTTGACACAACAAACCAACCGTTACGATATGCTAAACCAATCGCAACAATGAGCAAGCATGTATGAAAAATCATAATTAAGAAAAATAAAATCATATCCATGTTAATTTCCCCTTTTTAAATGTCCCCCTTACCATTGTTGCCAACTTTAACATAAAGAAAACGCCGAGAATTACAAGTTCTTAAAGTCGTCTAAGGAGTAGCTATACAATAAAAAAGACCAACTCTAAACGAATTGGTCTTTTTAATGTTATTCGTATTCTTTTTCAAATGTTTTCGTGCTTCTTACTGTATCAATGTGACGCACCTTTTGTTCTATTTGTTCACGTTGGTTTTCTAAAAATGGTGGTAATGCTAAATTCTCACCTAACGTTTCATATGGTTCATCTCCCATAAATCCAGGTCCATCTGTTGCAAGTTCGAATAAAATTTGCGGAGCTACACGTGCGTATAGTGATTGGAAGTAAAAACGATCAACTAGACCTGAATTAGGTAAGTTAATATTGGAGTACCAATCCACCCACTTATTAAGTTCATTCTCATCAGCTACACGAAACGCAGCATGGTGAACGGTGCCATAACCTTGTCTTGCTTGTGGCAGAAGCGTGTTATGTTCAACAATGACTCGAGCTCCATTACCACCCTCACCTACTTCAAAAAGGTAAAGTGAGTCGTCTTTATCCACTTCTTTAAATGAATATACACGCTCTAAAATAGTCTTCATCCGCTCAAAATCTGATATACGAATGTGAATTGGGCCTAAACCAGTAATTGCATATTCTAGTGGAATCGGCCCGTCTTGCCACGGCGTACCAGAAGCCACTCCGCTGTCATGCTCATCTGAAATAAGCTGATACTTTTGGTCATCAAAGTCAACAAACGGTAAAACCTTTTTCCCAAACAAATCTTGTATGCCTTGATGTTTCACTTCGAGACGATCAAATCGTTTTAACCAGTAGTCTAATGCCGCATCACTCGGTACACGGAATGACGAACGATAAATCTCATCCGTTCCATGACTCCCCTTTGGAATTCCAGGAAAATCAAAGAATGTCATATCCGTTCCTGGACTCCCTTTGTCATCTGCAAAAAATAAATGATACGTCTGAATGTCGTCTTGGTTAACGGTCTTCTTTACTAAACGCATGCCTAACACATACGTAAAAAATTCATAGTTTTTCTCAGCACTGCTTGTAATGGCTGTGATGTGGTGTAACCCTCTTAAGCCTTCCATTGTTCAACCTCCACTCTAAAATATCTTGAATTCAAAACAATTATAACAAATAATTATTACTTTGACTTGAATTACGCTTAGTATCCCAAGAACGACTGACATTTAAGGTAATGTTCATACGCGAATTTATAGTTGGTATATTATATCAGTTAACACTAGGTATTTTAACGATTCTCAGCATTTACCTAGTAGCTAATCGAGATGACAGACGCTCAATTCATGATTTACTTGCCAAAACATTTGTGACAAACCATCGAGCTGATTAAAACATATCCTTGTCCATCCATGCATATGTTGTACTACTATGTTTGAAGGAGTTGACACGTATGAATCGGACAACTTGGCTTTCGGCAGTTAATGGAGTTGCCCTAGGCTTAATGATCTTATTCAATTATTGGGCCAACGCATTACCACTGAATAACCAAACGACTGGAGAAATTTCTGATCGATTAAATATTTTATTTACTCCTGCAGATTATACGTTTTCGATTTGGGGACTTATTTATTTAATATTAATCATCTGGGTCGTCATGTTGTTTCTAAGCCCTCAAGGTGCGAAAGTGACTAATGAAATCGGCATTTGGTTTGTCATCAGTTGTGCATTAAATATGAGCTGGTTATTTTTCTTCCATTATGAATATTTCTTTCTCTCACTTATTGTTATGTTCATGTTGCTATATAGTTTATTCATCATTTACAGAAGGTTACTCTCAGAGGATTTTTGGCTATTATGGCGTATACCCTTCTCTATTTATCTAGCTTGGATTTCAGTTGCGACCATCATCAATATCGCCATTGTCTTTAGTGCTCATCACCTTCATCTTTTATTGACACCAGAAGCTTGGACGGTACTATTCATTTGGTTGTCAATGATTTGGGCGCTTTGGTTTATGTATCAAAGAACAGACCTGCTCTATCCTGCAGTTTTCATCTTTTCGCTCATTGGAATTGCTAATAACCGTCCTGAGTACCCAGAAATTGCCTTTAGTGCATGGGCAATGGCTGGAGTACTAGTCATTGTGTTACTATACCACCTTACTCCGATGGTTTCAGATCTATCTAAACTAAAGAAATAAGCGCTAGCAATTTCACTAGCGCTCAACCTTACATTTGATTTAAAACATCCGGCTCGTCGACACCAGTTCTAACGTTAATTGCTCTGTCGTACGGGCCGTAATTAATGACTAAATAGGCGTCTCCTTCATACGCGAATTCATCAACCAAAGTCCCTTCATAGCGTTCAAGCGTTTCAACATTAATATAAGCATTTTTTAAATCATCAAATGATAGATTTAACGAACTCTCAATTCGTTCCATTTCATAGCCAGCGAATTTCCAGCTGTCTTCTTTCTCAAAGAATAGATGATATTCTGTCGTTTCTTTGTAAGCAACATCACCTAATTGGATAAAGTTTAACGTAAACGAATCTTCTTTCATATTTTTCACATCAAGTAAAATATTTAAATCAGCAGGTTGAAGGACAGCTAAATAATAGTGATAAATGAAAAATTCTTTAAAATATAATTCACTCCACTTGTCTAATACAGAGCTTGTGATCAATGAGTTAAGCTCTTCTTTAACAGTTTCTACCGCCTCATCATACTGTTCGGTGCCTTCTTCTAGTTGAAACCAGTCCATGTGATGATCTACTTGAAGCTGTTCCATTGTATGTATACATTCATTTAATACTTCTTTAGCAACCTGACTGGCTTCATCTACTGTTAAGTCTGAACCTCGCTCATGACTATGATCCTCAGTCTCTGACGTATCATCTTGTTCTTCAGCATTTTCAACGAGTGAATCTTGTTGATCTATAGTATTTTCATCGTCTTGTTCATTTAACATGAACCTTATCTTTTCATAGCGTTCGCCTTCTAATTCAAGGTGCTCTGCTGCAATTTCTGTGTCAACTTCCTGACATCCAACTAATACCATGACGAGAATAATTAATAAAACGAACTGCTTCATTTATTGCACCTCTTGTTACAATTTTTTCAAGTTCATTATATTAATAAAATTAGAAAAAGTCTATAAGTTTGACTAATATTTTCTATTAAACTCAGTTTTTGAAAGATCGTGACGTAAATGTTTTGTTCGATCCTTTTACCCTTCTCCTTTTAAATCTTCTAATATTCCTTCTAACTGATCACGTTCTTCTTGTATAAGATCATCTACCATTAAACTTATACGCGAGTCATCCTCAACGCTAAGCACTTGACCCTCCCCTTCTAACTTCAACATATAAAGGAGTAAGGCATCGAGTTGAAGGTTAGTTTTTGAGACACCGTCCAACTGTTTTTCCGCTATACGCCTCAACAATTCCGCTTCTTTCTTAGTCATCTTGCTCCTCCTTTGATAAAGTCCCACCCGAGATATTAAACTGATTAATGGCCGGTGTACCACTTGGCATCTGATCAGAATACGTAAAACCTAGCATCGTTGCTTGATAAGAGCGGTCACCTTGCCACTTTAGTTGGAAATTAGAGAAGGACAATTGTTCATCTGGTTGTATCGTGACTTCTTGAGACGGCTTTAACCAAATTTCGTTATTTTGCTCTGAGTGATGAATTCTCTCCCATTCACCTTGGGTTTGCCTTCTAATCTGGTTATTAGAATTAGAATCAGAACGAGCACTTACATATTTTCCAAAAAACTCAAACGGATGGTCATCTGAAAACTTAAAGCAAATATATGGGGCTTTAATCGGTTTAGAACCTATATTTTGAATATGATACGATCCAATGGCTAAATGCTCGCCTCCTAAGTCATCCATACTCAACGAAAACGTGAAATAACTTAAAACATCGTGTTCTTTTTTCACAGTTTGGTCAATTAAACCTTTTATTTCTTGAAAATATTCCCTTCGACTCTCACGCCACTTTTCAATCTTTTCAAGACTTGAGGTTTTCATATGGTCATTCACCCTTTCATATAATGAATATAACTTGAGGAATTAAGAGGGCTCCACTTATAAAATGTATGTTTAAAATAATTAATTATGACTGTCACGATCTATATATCAATCCATATCAACCTACACAATTATGTTAATAGATTAATAAAATAAATATATGCACATGAGAGGTGGTCTTTTCATGCAATATCGATTATTTAATACAAAAGAGGTAGAGAAATTACAGGAGCGGTTAAAGCTTTATGAAAATATGTTTCAAGATTTTTATGAAAGTGAAGCATTCGAAGACTACTTACTCATGAAACAGGAAATGTATGCTTTAAAAAAACAAATCGTAAAAATTGAAGGGGTTTTGAAAGTGGTGAATGAACATCAACAAGAACAAGACCAGAAAATAGATGCTCAAAAATCTGGTCAATCAGAAGAATTAGAAGCGATTTTACGATTGCTTCATGAAGTGAAGTCTGAGTTGGTCTCGATGAAAGATCAATTACCAATAGCCACTGAACAGCCAAATGAAACTGAGGATCATACATCAGCTGACATAGAAGTTTCAATAAATGAAAATGAAGACGAACTAGAAGAGCAGAGTCAACAAGAATCTACACAAGAAGAACCTATAGCACAAACACAACAAACTCAACCTAAAGAGACATCACCATTCTTACTACAAGCTAAACAAATGGCACAACAAAAACAACAAACTCAACAAAATCAATACGAACAACAACAAACACCTAGACAAACACAACCATCACAACCAAAGCCAAGAACACAACAAAATAGGCATAGGCCTTCTGAATTTAAACAGTTACAAAACTTAGTCCGCTCAAATGGAACAGGATATATTCAACCAGACCAACCAACCAATCCTAAACCGTCTAACCAACTACCAAGTCCATCACGATCACCTGCACGATTTAAAACGCGAGTGGGCACAAGTCAACCAGCACAATCCGGTAAAAACCACTCATTTAAACCAAGAAATCACCCGAGTAGATTCGACCAAATCCAACCGCGCGCCAAAAAAAGGAAGAAAAAAAGAAGACCAGCCTATCATGAACAACACCAACCTAACCCAACCAATCAATCAGAACCTGCCACACAAGCACAACCCACTAAACAACCAGAATCAAAACCAACACCAACCAATAACCAACAATCAACCAATTCAACCAATAACCAACAATCAATCAATCAACAGCAACACAACCAATCCAACCAAGAACCGCAATCTAATAACCAGCAATCATCTAATCAAAATTCAGTACTCGAAAACCTTTTACTCTCACCATTCTTCAGGAAAAAATAATAAATTTTATCATTAAAGTATGATCAACTCAAGCTACAAGGCTATTATATTGAACATTATGATTCTCATGTCCCATACCCAATTGTCATTGAGTCTCAATAATCGCCCTAACATTACAAGGGAACAAAGACTATGATAATGTATAACAACTTAGGAGTGATCTTATGCGAGCCAAAAGCTCAACAACTCATTTAAAAAAACTGCGCGCAACAACAAAGCCTAATAAAACATATCGTGGCGTTAAGGGACGTCGTCGTGGTGGCTGTGGGTGCAGTGGTAAATAAATCAATCACTTTGTGCTCCTCTACTATTTTAGAGGAGCTTTCAATTGAAGAGATTGGGTAATGAATCTAAAACTTTCACTATAAAAACTTGACGACAAAATATAAATTAACTAGAAACTTATGCTTATACACTATACTAAGTGACAGATCACACATATGGTGAAGTATATGGATCGAATAAAACTTAACGGAGGTGTTAATGTGAAATATATCAAACCTAAACAGCCAGTTGACTGCCCAGAAGTGTTATGTATAAACACAGAAAAAGTTTATGACTGGATCATTAACGAAGCAAGTTTCGATTTAAATATAATCAATGAAGATCTCCCAAATGGTATTACATGTGATGATTTTGATGAGGATGAAGTGACATGTGAAGTCATGCCTGCTGAAACCGACCCGATTGAAATCTTGAATGTCGAGGATCGAGATTTTATCATTGACGGGATAGAAGTAGAATTACAAGTCGTCACTATCCGTAAAAACTTTTTCGTTATTCTTACTTTCCCAACAGACAATGGTAACGGTGATGTAGAGTTAGAGCTTGAATTTTCAAGAAGTGAGCAAGTCGTGCTTTGTGCTCCTGAAGGCACAGAGATTGATGTCACTTATACGGAATTGGATTGCTTTGTCGTATCGTTCGATTGCGAAGTGGGTGATACAGAAGAAGATGATACATTTGATGCGCTACTTTCGGTTAGACTTTGCCAAAGCATTCAATCTGTCTTCCCTGTCACATTAGAGGTTGAAGCAGACTTCTGTGTACCACGCGATGAATTACCAGTAGGACCCTGTCCGATCCCAATTATACCTCAACAATGCCCTACATTATTCCCAACAGGTAGCAACCAACTTAATACAAGGGCTAATCAAAGTGACGATTTTACTGAATATGAAGTTAGTGTTGCAGCTAACATAGAACTTGAAGGTACTGAAGACATTAATGATACACAAATCGAGTAAAAACCACCTCTTAAGGTGGTTTTTACTTAATTCTTGAAACAAGATTCACATTAGAAACAACGACATTTCTTTTTTTCATATTAGCAAGTTGGTAATCCCACTCAGAGAGTCTAGTAGCATGATTTTATGAACGTCATTCAACACTCGTACATTGGCATATCAATACTCATAATTGAATATGTTTTTAAAGAACATCGATAAGGAGATGACATCTTATGAATAAGAACCACTTTTTAGACAGTGCGAAGTTTGAACATCTATTTTGGCTTCAAGTGTTAGGTGATCATGCTATATTTATCCGGGACTCTCTCTCTCCTACTGAAGAAGAAGATATTCAAATTGCCGAACAACTAATTGAGCGATTTAATGAATTAATCGATCGTTCTAGAAGATTAAGAGAAGGTCAAGTCATACCTTTCACACATGAAGCAGCTGAAGCAACAGAGCGTATGCAGAGCTACAAGCTGTCGATTATTACAAGACAGTTGGTAGGCGATATCAGCATACACCTGTCACCGACTTTTTTAAATCACATGGTTAATGAACTTCAAGAATACCAACACGTGATGAAATATTTAAGTGAAGGGCAGTCGCCGCCGATTTTTCATGAATTACATCATCATTTAGTATGGTTACTTGATGCTTCCGGTCATGCTGGTGCAATTAATGACGAATTAGATGCTGTTGAAAACAGGTTAAAAGAAAAAAGCGATGATTTTAAAAAGCACTTCGATCAGTTTTACATAAAAGCAGTGGAGTTGACAGGTTATTTGCGTACAAACGTCGAAAGCTTCCCTGCTCTTGATCGATTTAATAGTGATGTCGAAGTCGAACTCAATTTATTTAGAACATTCTTAAGTGAAATTGAAGAAATGGAACTTTCTAAAACCGTTTTGAGCACTTTTTCAGAATTGATGGCAGATCATATGTACCGGGAAGAATGCTATTACCTAATGAAGCTTGCTGAATCATCTAATACTAACATGCCTGATTGTGACCCAACTGCATCAAGAGTGGATGGGTGAATAATAAATATGGAACCCCTCCCTTACTGTTTAAGCAAGGGAGAGTTTCTATTAACCTCTCTTATTTCACAATCATAACTGTAAACATTTTTGTTAATGAGTTTTTTCAACTAAAACTGATCATACCAGTAACTCCAAGGATTCTTAGCTGGCGGATTTGAAATGAAAACTTTTTCCTCCTTTAAAGTCGGATGTTCTAAACCTAATTGATGTGACCAAAGCGCAATCTGTTGACCAGGCTTGTTCACTTTCGCCCCATATTTTTGATCACCATAAAGCGCACACCCGATATTCGCGAACTGCACACGAATTTGGTGCGGCCTGCCTGTATGCAGGTTAACTTTTACTAGCGTTAACCCGTTATGATAGCCCACCACATCGTAATCTAAGACCGCCTTTTTCGCCTGTTTATAATCCTTAGATGTGACATACACTTGATTTTGACGTTTGTCTTTATACAGATAATCTTCTAATCGCGCTTGTTGCTGTTCTGGAAAACCGCGTAAAACAGCGAAGTATTGCTTCGTAAAAGCATGGCGGCGCACTTGATCCGATAGCCGTGATGCTGCTTTAGACGTTTTCGCATACACCATCACACCACCAACCGGGCGATCTAACCTATTTACAAGCGCAAGATAAACATTCCCTGGCTTCTCATCACGCTCTTTAATAAAAGTTTTTAACATTGATAGCAAATCGAGATCCTGCGACTGATCCTCCTGCACCGGTACATTAACAGGCTTCTCCACAACTAGTAAATGATTATCCTCAAAAATAATTTTAAAATCTTCCATTATTCAAACCCCTTTAACTCGGTTGTTGTTCCCTCATGATAGCATAGTTTGGAGTGAAGGGCAGTTGATCGTTTGTCCGACACCTATTCTCTCGCGTCCGACATTAACTCCACTTTGTCCGACAATTATTCCCTCGCGTCCGACATTAACTCCACTTCGTCCGACAATTATTCCCTCGCGTCCGACACTAACTCTGCTTTGTCCGGCAATTATTCCCTCGCGTTCGACATTAACTCCACTTCGTCCGGCAATTATTCTCTCGCTTCCGACACTAACTCCACTTTGTCCGGCAATTATTCTCTCGCGTCCGACATTAACTCCACTTCGTCCGACACTTATCCCCTCGCGTCCGACACTAACTCTGCTTTGTCCGGCAATTATCCCCTCGCGTCCGACATTAACTCTGCTTCGTCCGGCAATTATTCCCTCGCGTCCGACAATTCCCCCTTTTCCAGGTACTATCGACTAAGTATTTATAATTCTTACAATAATAAAAGGTCCTATCAACCCCTCCATATGATTCATAAGGTTTGATAAGACCTATTAAAGATTTCTACTTAAAAAGATAATCAAAACTTGTATGATAGTTAAAATCTAGTATATATTTTCTCATATTCGTCTTGCCAATCGATTCAAAGTTCTGCTGCTTTAATAGATATTTTGATAAGCTAGATGAATTAATTCTAAAAAATGACCGTAACTCCTTGTTTGTAATCTCACTCCCTACTAATAAATAGAAATCTCTAAATCCATGCACGTGTGCATCGGTGCTTCTAATTTGACAGCGGCGACACTGCCACCTGCAACGAGTTCTTATCATTGGTAGGGCACCACAATTTGGGCAAAAGACCCCGCGTATATAGTCGTTAGTCGTCACTCGGTAATTTTGCATGACATTAAAATCTTTAAAAACATGGCGTTCCTTTAATGTATGAGCAAGCCGGGAAGCTCTGTCGACTGACATCACAGCTTGTGAATATTTACTTGAGATTTCACGGATTTTCTGAGTTAAAAGTGAGATTGGTATAACTTGCTGGCGGTGTTTTTCAGATGAAATATCGAGGATTCCTTTAGAGTTAGCCATCACGACTAAGGTTTCAATGGGGAGCTTGGGAGCATTCAAAAAGCTAAGCCATTGCTTTAGTTGTTGTTTTTGCTCCTCCACTTGAATGAGTGGGTCATCATATGTGTGTGTGTCACCATCAACTGTTTGGATCAGCTGATTGTAAGTTGGATTATACGTAATGATTCCAGCCAAATTTTTCACTTCTAAAATTAAAGCAAACCGGTCCGTAAGAATGAAGGTATCCATTTGAAAATAATTTTTAAAAAGGCGTAAGCGTAGGTCGTGTAAAATGAAGTGAGGAAAGTCAAGCTTACTAAGAGGGTAATCAACACGGAGCTCGCCTGCGTAGCCAGATTGTTCGCGGTACAAGTCAGTCTCAATTCTATTAAAGTCTACGTGGCGTTCATAAAGGCGACGACGTGCGGCTAGTAACTTAATTAATTTAGCAGGTATTTCGTGTTGTTTCACAATCAAAGAACATCACTCCTTATTCAATTTTCAAAATATATTATACCACAGGTTATGCTACAATTTTACACAAGAACAATATAGGAGTGTTAGTTTTAAAATGATCGGTTTAAGATGGCAACTGAAGAATACAACCAACGGACAAATCAAAGAGCAAATGAATAATCACCATAGAATAGGGGAATTAGTGTAATAGCTTGTGACACAACTTATAGACTGTGACGTCTAATATAGTGAATTTAGAATCGGAGGCAATAGACATGTCTAAAAAAGAAACCGTTTCCGACTGGTTTTACCAATATAACCACGATGTTTATAACTTTCTGATTTATTATACGGGGAGAAGGGATCCTGAAGACCTCGTTCAGGAAGTTTTCATTAAAGCGATTAAAGGGTTAGACAAATTTGATGGAAAATCCAGTCCAAAAACGTGGCTTTTTAGCATTGCGCGAAATGTCGCAATTGACGACATCCGGAAGTTAAAACGCCGCGGGATGGACCAAAATGTAGATTTAGATGAGGCTTATAACATTGGACATCATATAACACCTGATAAAATCGTTCAAGAAGATGAAGAAAAGCAAGAACTATATAAAGCGATCAATTCACTTAAATCAAATTACCGAGAAGCCCTTATTTTACGCGGGATAAAAGAATTATCCGTCTCTGAAACTGCATCCGTATTAAATTGGTCAAACCAAAAAGTAAGAACCACCTATTCACGAGCCCTGAAAGCTCTTAGGGAAGCCCAAGGAGGATTTCAAAATGAATGATTTTAACGATAAAAAACTAGAAAAGCAATTGAAATCTTTCCCTAAACATCATATGAGTGATGAACAAATTGAAAACATGCATGCTGAGCTCATGAAAACAGCTGAACAATATGACCAAAAAGACAGAAGGAGGATTTTCATGCGACGTATAGCTGTTGGCGTGACGACGGCTGCAGCAGTTGTGTTAATCGCGTTTATGGGGATTAGTTTCATGGGAGATGACCACGCTAACGAGCCGATGATAACTCAAGAATCAGCGGATTTTGACAATGGTGAGGCTACGACTTTTGAAAATCGAGAAGAAGAAGCACCTGAAGAAGAAGGAACAGATGAAAGCGCAACAGAGAATGAAACAACACGTGAAGAAACTGAATCACAAGATCGAACTGAACAAACTGAGCAAGATTCTGAAGCGATTGTAACCGAGCAATCCGATGAAATTATCGAGCATTTAGCAAATGAAAATTACAGCGCTATTGCTGATTACATTCACGAAGAAAGAGGGCTGCTCTTCTCGCCTTATGTTAACGTTAGTGATGACGACCTCATATTTGATGCGGATGAAGTTGCTAATTTCGAAACAGATGACAATATATATGAATGGGGCATTGAAGATGGTAGAGGTGAGCCAATTGAGCTAACGCCAATGGAATATCATGATCAATATGTATTTCAACACGACTATACGAACCCTGATGAGCGTTTAGTTGACGCATTTGAAGATCGTAGCTCAATGGAAAACAACATTCAAGCATACTTCAAAGAATCTCACGTTGTTGAGTACTACGTTGAAGGCTCTGATGAATATGAAGGCATGGACTTCGGCTCAATCAACCTTGTATATGAAGAAAATACAGAAGGTGAATGGAAGCTTATCGCAATCGTTAATGAAGAATGGACGATATGAAAAGGTTTCTGGTTGAACCACTAAACCAAGTATAGAATGGACTCCCCTCCATTCTATACTCTTTTTTAATTGGTAGTCTGATATCTGACTACCAGCTCCATCTGGCATAAACAAATAATTTCATCCGACATTAACCCCACTTCATCCGACAATTATTCTCGCTCGTCCGACATTAACCCCGCTTCATCCGACAATTACTCTCGCTCATCCGACATTAACCCTGCTTCATCCGGCAATTATCCACGCTCGTCCGACATTAACCCTGCTTCGTCCGACAATTATTCACGCTTGTCCGACATTAACCCCGCTTCATCCGACAATTACTCTCGCTCATCCGACATTAACCCCACTTCATCCGACAATTATTCTCGCTCGTCCGACATTAACCCTGCTTCATCCGACAATTATTCACGCTCATCCGACATTAACCCTGCTTCGTCCGACAATTATTCTCACTCGTCCGACATTAACCCCGCTTCATCCGACAATTATTCACGCTTGTCCGACATTAACCCTGCTTCATCCGACA